>JBFYLF010000076.1:0-7570 GCA_041305505.1 Methanothrix sp.
CCGCCCTGGCCTTTCTCGAAAAATCCGAGGTCCTCGATTGCCAGTATCTCGGCTATGGTAAAGCAGTCATGAACCTCGGCCACGTCAATAGCCCGCGGCTCGATCCCAGCCTGGGCGAAGGCGGCCCTCCCCGCATGAACAGTGGCGTCGAGCGTTGTCAGATCGCGTCGATCGTGCAAAGCCAGCGTGTCACTGGCCTGGGCGCTGGCTGCTATCTTTATAGGGCTCTGTGAGAGCTTGCCTGCTATTTCGGTCGGTGCCAGAACCACTGCTGCAGCTCCGTCGGATATCGGTGAGCAGTCCAGGATATGCAGGGGGTCTGCAACCATCGGGGAGCGGTTCACGTCCTCTACTGTTATCTCCATGTGGTACTGGGCTATCGGATTAAAGCAGGCATGGTGATGGTTTTTCACAGCCACGCCGGCCATCTGATCGTGAGTTGTGCCGTATCTGCGCATATGAAGCCTTGCCATCATGGCATAGAGGGCAGGAAACGTCGCCCCGAAAAAGCACTCCCACTCCCGATCGGCAGCTGCTGCCAGGGCGTCGGCTGCCGTGCCTGATGAGACGTCGGTCATCTTCTCTACGCCAGCAGCTATGACTATATCGCTGTAGCCGCTGGCCACGGCCAGAATCCCCTGTCGAAGAGCCAGGCCTCCAGAGGCGCAGGCGGCCTCCACCCGTGTGGAGGGGATGTGCAGTCTGGAAAGCCCGGCGCAGTCTGCGATCAGAGCCCCGATGTGCTCCTGCTCGACGAACCGGCCGCCGCTCATATTGCCCACGAATAGGGCATCGATCTGCTCTCCGGAGATCTCGGCATCCTCGATGGCTGTGACCCCCGCCTCGGCGATCATGTCGCGCAAAGAGACATCCCATCTCTCTCCGAATTTGGTGCAGCCTACACCGATTATTGAAACGGATCTCATACTCTCAGCTTGCCCTTATGCTTGGCGTACATGGCGTAATCAAGATACTCGGCCCCTCCGATATAATCGCGAACGCTTGGAGCGCCGCAGCGGATATCGTCTATCTTATCTGTCACCTTTATGCTGAATGCATCGCTTCCGGCGCCCGAGCCAAAGCTCGTCACAAATATGCGCTGCCCAGGCCTTGCGACGTCCAGAGTCGCTGCGAGGCCGATGAGGCATGAGGCAGAGTACGTATTTCCGATCATCGGCACAACCAGACCTGGCTCGATCTGCTCTTTGGAGAAGCCCAGAATCCTGGAAACGCGCACCGGAAATTTGCCGTTGGGCTGGTGGAACACAGCATAGTCGTAGTCTTCAGGGGTAGTTTTGAGCCTACTCATCAGGCCGCGGGCAGCTCCTGTGACATGCTTGAAGTAGGCCGGCTCGCCTGTGAACCTTCCCCCGTGCTCGGGATATGGCATGCCCTCTCGCCTCCAGAAGTCAGGGGTATCGGTTGTGAACGAGTATGTGCCCTCAATCTCCGCCGCTAAGTCTTTGCTGCCTATCAGATATGCAGCGCCGCCAGCGGCAGCAGTGTACTCCAGCATATCTCCCGGAGCGCCCTGACTGACATCGGCTCCTATGGCGAGCCCCAGGTCAATCAGATTTGAGCCTACAAGGCCCATGCAAGCCTGAAGGGCTGCTGTTCCCGCTTTGCAGGCAAACTCTAAATCGGCAGCCGTAAAAGAGGATGAAGAGCATACAGCCTGGCCGACGATGGTGGCCGTGGGCTTTACGGCATAGGGATGGCTCTCAGATCCTGCATAAATTGCCCCGATCCGTTTCGGATCAATCCTCGCGCGCTGCAAGGCATTTCTAGCAGCCTCAACGGCTATCGTAACCGTATCTTCATCCAGGTCAGGAACAGACTTTTCGAAGACGCGTAGGCCCTCTGCTATCTCCTCCCCATCACCCCAGACCCTGGAAATCTCCTCAAGCCTTATGCGAAACCGCGGGATATAGACCCCATAACTTACAATACCGCAGACCAAGAGATGCTCACCCTTTGCTCAGTGCACAGGAGATCTCGTCAACGGAAAAATGTGTCGTTAAAAGAGGGATATTCTCGACCTCGGCGATCTTTTTCGCAATGGGGTCTACCTCCGCAGGATATATCCCCTGCAAAATCACTGCTCCCGGCTTGAGATTGCTCACCCTCACTGCCACCATCGGCGACTTGCCTGAATGCACTCCCGTGAATATCAGTGCTCGGGCAGTGCTGCGGCCATAGATCTTCTGGAACTGGTCCGGAAGCATCTCTACTATGGCCTTTATGCTGTCTATGACTGTGTATCCCCAGATGGTTATGTCCATGCGGCCCAGTATCACCTCGGCTTCGAGCTTATTTGCTATCTCTCCTAAGAGTATTGGGTCCTGATACTCGCAGACGCTGCATATGGAGTCTATTCCCAGGATGTCGCCCCACATGTTCTCATAGGCCCGCAGCACATTGCAGCCGCGACCCTCGTCTATGCGAAGCAAGGCATCGATGATCTTGCTCACGATCATTATGCCGGGAGACTTTCGCCTGCCGCTTTCGTAATCGGATATAACTGAAGGAGATATGCCTAAGTGATTGGACAGGTCGGTCTGAGTTATGGCGAAGTTGCGCCGCCATTTCCTCAATGTATCGCCTGGATTCTGGGAAAGGGTGATCTCTCCTGCGATCTTCTCTGCCAGCAGTCCTCTTGCGTTGGAGATCTCCCCGCGAGAATTCATAAAACAACGACAGGTCAAACTAGGATATAAATCTGACGAAAATAATTCGGCATTCGACGTAAGAATATCCCCGTAATTGCAGCTTAAATCCGAAGAAAAGGCAAATGCGTCGACCGGGATTCGAACCCGGGTTGTAGGCTTGCTTCGCAGATTACGAATCTGCCTGGAAGGCCCAAGTCATAACCACTAGACCATCGACGCCCGCCCTTAGGTGGAACAGCTTGAACTTAACTGTTTCGATCCAAATCTTGAGGAACCAAAGGAAAAAACGAAACCGCAAAGGTATTCGACATTAGAACCATCGCGAGAGGGGCCAGTTGAGTGCCATTTCCTTTCTGTAAAAAAGGTCGCTGCTGGCCAAAAAAGGTGGCCAACGAATTAATCAATTCTCATCGGTCGTTCCCTTGGAATATTCTAAATTCCTCAAGCACCTGCAGTCATTCCGTTAGCAACCAGCAACAAAAACGCCAGTGCCAGAAGCCCGATCACATAGGGAAACACATTGGTCAATTCCATCACCTTTTATGCTATCTTATTTGGCTGGCCATCAGCCCCTTGGCCAACTGGCTTTTTGGCTATTAACCTATTTACTCTTTTTGGTAATATCAATTTTTGTGTTTTATACCATGATTTCTTCGTCTCTTTTCCCTGGGCTAGGGGAGTTGCATATGTTTTGAGACCTAAAAAGCGCTGCAAATGGCGGTATGTTATAACTTGGATTGCCGAGGATTATTGCGTCGGATAATTTGATATAGAGGTGAGGCGGCGAGAGTAGCAGGCATGAATATATTGATAACTGCCTTCTGGCTGATGCTGCCCGCCTACATACCTAACAACTGCGCTGCTCTCTTCGGGGGCGGCACGCCACTGGACAGGGGACGGATCCTCCATGACGGTCGGCGCTTCCTGGGCGATGGCAAGACCTTTCGGGGAACCCTCGCGGGAACGGCCTGCGGCGTCCTGGCGGGCCTCCTGCAAAACCAGATCGCTCCAAGCTTAGGCCTGCCATCCTTTGGCAGCGGCTACGAGCAGTTCTCAATTCTCCTGGCCCTCTCATCGGGGGCCATGCTTGGGGATATCGTGGCAGCATTCTTCAAGCGTCGCATGGGCCTGCAGCGTGGTGCGCCTCTTTTTGTCATAGATCAGCTCGATTTTGTCCTGGGAGCATGGCTTATGACCCTATTTGTAGCGCCGGAGTGGTTTATGCAGCATTTCACAGCCACTATAATATTAATAGTATTATTAATAACTCCAGTCCTGCACCGGGTGACCAACATCATAGGCTATCATATGGGTGCAAAGAAGGAGCCCTGGTAGGCAAGCTTCTTATAGCCTATTCGGATGCGCTTTTAGCGATTCCAGCAAGGGCTGTTCCTGCAAGGCTTCTCTTGATGTTTTCTGTTCGGCTATCGCGAAAGGTTTATAAGTTTAGGTAATTGATACCAAGAGCGTCATAGCCAATTTTATCGTGGAAAACCATGAAAATTGGTGAAATGAAAAGGAGGAGGAATAAATGGACGCATTTAGCATGGGGCTCGTAGCTGCCATGGGTGCCCTTGCGACGGTTGCCGGTGCTTCTGAGGATATAGAATCCGATATAGGATCCCAGAGCAATCCCAACTCGCAGGTTCAACTGGCCGCCCAAGTAGGCAACCCCCACAGGATCTATAACAAGGCCATCTCGGGAGAACCCCCGGCCAACGCCCTGTGGGCTGCCACTGCTGCTATGGTAGCCTATACGCTTATTACTGCCTTCCAGATGCCCGCACTGCTTGCCCTCGTGGCAGGCGCATCCGTTGCCGCTCTGTTCAACGGTGTATTTTCGATGAGCGCTTATTTTGGCAGGAACTCCAGCCAAGCTAGGTTCAATCAGTGGGTCTATCTGGACATCGTCAGGTACACAACGCCATCGATTATGGCGCATGCCTGGATAACATCGTTTTGTATTGCAACTATATCTTACATCATGGTATACATCTTGCCAACACCGCATCCCTTTCCGATGACGATCATCGCCTTGGTATGGGGATTGGCTGTTGGTGCCATCGGCTCATCTGTGGGAGATATTCACTACGGCGGCGAGCGCGAGTTTCAGAACAGGCAGTTCGGCTGCGGTCTGAATACAATGCTCTCCGGCCAGATTGTCCGCAAAGCCGAGGCGGGTTTGAGAAATTCCATAGACAACGCCTGGTTCTGTACCAAGTTCGGCGGACCGGCTACGGGAATGGGCTTTGGCCTGACGGTCTTTTTGGACAACTGGAGGACAACGGTCTTTGATCCCGTAACTCAGGCGTCTTATGCCATTGCCATGGGAATTTTCTTTATCATTGTGATGGTATCCTATAACTACTACATAGAAAAGTCCGCCAGAAGAAAGTATGGAGCTTATCCGGAATACAAGGGGGATATAGCAGCATGAACTTCGATGCTAATACTATTGTCTACATTCTGGAGATCCTCGTGGGCGGCCTATTGGTCGGCATCGGCGTTCACTTCGTGCCTGTGGGCGGCGCACCGGCTGCCATGGCACAGGCAGCCGGCATCGGCACTGGAACAGTGCAGCTCGCCGCTGGATCTGGCCTGACTGGCCTCTTGGCCGCCGGCCTGATGATGTCCGTCACAGACAACCTCTGGCTTATCCTGGCCTCTGGAGCTGTAGGCGCAGGAATCATGATGGGCTCAACAATGCTCACAGGCTCCTGGATCTATGCTTATGCGGTAGGAGCGCCCTTTGCCTCTGCCAAGGTCAACTACGATCCCATAACAGGATTCTCCCAGCCGCCTTATGTGGCCCCGGGAACAGTCGGCCAGGGCATTCCCACAGTCTGCTTCGTGTCAGGCCTTATCGGCGGCATGATGGGTGGACTTGGCGGAGCCATGATCTACTATCCGCTTTATCTGATCAACGGCAATGCATCTTTGAGCGCAATGTTCGCCATAGGCATATTCCTGGTGAACGCAGTTATCGCATCCTGGAACATCCAGGGAACAATCGAGGGCTTCCATGATCCCAAGTTCAAGAAGTGGCCCTTCGCCTTCAAAGCCTGCGCCATAGCCAGCATACTGCTCGCTCTGGCATCTGTAGTGATCACTGGAGGTGCCTGAAATGTCTCTAGGTGGAGGAGCAGGCGGAGCGCCGTCTGCATTTGATCCCAAGAAGCTGAGAATGTACGGCTTGATCGGCTCTATCGTGGGAATATATCTGGGCTCTATCCTTAACACAGCCCTGAACACCGAGGTGTTCTCCTTTATAGGAGCCGTAGCTGCAATCTTTGCCGTGGTAATGGGAGCCAATGCCGTTCGCAGAGTCTGCGCTTATGGTATAGGCACAGGAGTTCCGTCCATCGGCATGCTGGCCTTGGGAATGGGCATTATTGCGGTCATGTTCGGGCTTTCTGTAGCAGAAACCCTTGAATTTCCGCTTCTCGGCCCTATAATCACCCTGGTCTATGCAGGAGTCTTCGGCTACATCATAGGCGTCATCGCCAATAAGGTCATCAAGTTCAACATCCCTGTGATGGAAGAGGGCAATGCCGATCTGTCTATGGCAGGCGCACTGGCCATATTGGGCTGGAGCTTTGCCATATCAGGCACTCTGGGCTATGTCGACATCCTGACAGATGTTCTCATGACCGGCTATATCGCTATCATATTCATCGCCGGAGGCCTTGCAATCCTGCATCCCTTCAACGCCAATCTCGGCCCTGATGAGAAGCAGGATAGGACCCTGGTGAATGCGATAATGGTGAGCGGACTGGCCATGATAGCTACGGGTATTGCGGCCTTGACAACACAGGGCATAGCAGCCGGGCTATTGCAGCTTGTGATCGGCTTTGCCATATGGTTCTACTTCTTCAAGATGTTCTACCGTCTGGTAAAGAGAGATGCATCAGCAGTGGTCGGAACAGGACTATTGCCGCCAACGGTGCAGTAGGGAGGTCTAGAAATGGGATTTGTTAGAGTTTCACCAGAACTGGGCCTGATCTTCGACCCCATGAAAGGAGTGGTTTCGGAGCAGAGGGCGGACTTAGTTATCTTCGACCCCATGAAAGGAGTGGTTTCGGAGCAGAGGGCGGACTTAGTTCTGTACACTTTCGACCCGATTTATGATAGAATAGACAAGCTGGACAAGGTCGCCGACGACCTGATGAACCAGCTTGTGCCGGATAACGAGCTATTGTCATCCTATGCCAACAGAGGCAAGGCCTCTTACATCGCCGGCCTCTACACCAACATCTGGATGGGCTTCATCATAGGGCTTGTCCTGTCCTTTGTGTTGCTGTTGGCCATGGCATTCAACAATCCGGAGACATTTGATAAAATCGTTAGACCGGCATTAGGCGGAGGTGCTTAGAGATGGTGCTTAAGAAGAAGCCTTCCGACCCCTGGCCGGTGATCACCGGCGAGTATGAGGTGGGCAATCCTGAGAGCCCGGTAGCAGTATGCACATGCGGCTCGCACCTTCACAATGCCGATCTGATCAAGGCCGGAGCAGCTCTGGCCGGACCGTGCAAGACGGAGAACATCGGCATAGAGAAGATGGTGGCCAATGTCATATCCAATCCCAACATCAGATATGTAGTGATCACGGGAATGGAGGTCAAGGGGCACATCACTGGACAAGCGGTGGAGGCATTCACCCAGAGCGGAATCGACAAGGAAGGAAGGATCATCGGGGCCAAGGGAGCCATTCCCTTCATCCAGAACCTGGATGCAGCCTCCATTGAGCGCTGGCAAAGCCAGGTCCAGGCCGTCATGATGATGAACACCGAGGACATGGGTGCCATCACCGGCAAGATCAAGGAGCTGGCCTCAAAGGATCCCGGTGCTCTTGACGTCGAGCCCATGACCGTAGAGATCAAAGAGGGCGGCGGCGAAGAAGA
>JBFYLF010000077.1:0-6503 GCA_041305505.1 Methanothrix sp.
GCAGTTGTTGCGCCAGTTCCACCACCTGCTACTGCTACAGGAATTACAACCCATGCAGAGCCTGACCACTCCTCAAAGGCCTTTGAAGTACGATTATAACGCAATAAGCCAGTTGGTGGATTAGTAGGAGCCACATAGCATAATGAGCCTGCATCCACGTCACGAGCCTTTAGCTCAGATAAGAAATCAGTATATAAAGAGGTTTAGCGGTGACATCGCCTCTGCCTACGACAAGATCAATGCGATGATAGCCCAGCGTCTGCTATTCCTGATCGAGTCTCTGGACTCTGAGATGCTCTCTGTTACTGATCTTGGCGACTTCAAGACTGTGATGAACGGGGGTCTCCGGATCGGTACAATGGGATTTTATCAGGCCGACAGCAAGAACCTCTCTATCAGGGATGCCATCGAGAACAGCTTCAAGCCCGCAAATCTGCTCTATCCGGCGAATGTCGCAGATGATGCTGCCAGAGCAATGATCATAATTCAGGGATCCAGGGAGCACCTGGATGTCGATGAGATCACAAAAGAGGTGGAGAAGCTCTCTGCCAGGGCGGGCCATGTCTTCAAGGGAATTGTGGTAAAGAAGGGCAGGCCAAAGGTTCTATCTGTCTTCACGCTGGCCAGCGCCCCTGAGCTTGAGGCGATTTATGCCCAGGCCGCAAGGGCGATGCAGGATGAGAAGGAGAAGAGGACCCGTGCCAGAAAGCAGCTCGACGATGCGTTCGCACATATCGAGGACCTGGAAGAGATATACTAATAGAAAATATCAAGAAAAGTTGGGCAAGCGGAAAAACCAGGCTTGCAGGAATATTGAGAATCCTTTTTGGGGGGAAGAGTTCAGGTGCTTATCTGATCAGCTCCAAATCCCTTCTTGACAAGGATCTCCTTGATCCTTTGGATGTGATTGCCTTGCAGCTCTATCAGGCTCTCCTTGACTGTGCCGCCGCAGGCCAGTTTGGATTTGAGATGGGTACAAAGCTCCTGAAGATCGATCTCATGAGGATCAATGCCCTGGATGACTGTCACCTCTTTTCCGTACCTGCGTTTCTGTACTTTAACGGCTATCCTCTGCTGCTCCTTGGCAACCTCCTCGCAGATACATAGCTCCTCGGGAAGGCCGCATACGGTACACATTTGAGAACTCATTTGGTGGCAGTTACCTCCGCAACTCAACCATCAATAAACTGATTTATGCTATTAAAATCTAATGGTGAGCCCTCTTATCTCCTGGACCTGCCTCTCCTCTTTATTTCGCTCCACTTTCTATAAAGTATCTCGGAGAGGAATATGAGCAGGGCAGCCGCCAGCACGATGTCCCTTCGAGAGAGCCTCTCCTGGACACTCCTGCGGCTTACCCTTTTGGCCTCTTCAAGGAGGCTGTGCTTCGCCTCCTCCTCGTCGAATACCTTTCCTCCGCTTGCCATGATGAGCTTTGGAAGCTCCGGATTGAATCCGACGTTAAGGTACTCCAGGGGATAGTTGACTGCAATGCCATAGCTGCCTATGTAGTAGATCCCCGAGCTGTTTGGTGTGAATGTGGCAGAGTACCTGCTCTCTCCAACCTTCTCGACCTCTGCCCCTTCAATCACCGGCCTTGCGTCACTGTTTATTGTGACAGACAGCAAAGAGCCCTGCCAGCCGTCATCTGCCTCTACCCTTCCCGTCTCGGGCCTCGGATCGCCAATCGCCCAGTTCAGGGTAGATGAGATGATTTGAGAGCTATTGATCGTGTATAAAGAGCCTGCCCAGGCATTTCCGTTGTCGACGCTTAGGGAAGCGACCCGTCCCAGGCCGTAGCGCCAGACCGTCAGGACCGGCTTTCCGTCTGCAAGAGCCACAAGCCTCTGCGCTCCTGGCCTTGGCGTGACATCATTGAATCCAGAGACAGTTGTATTCAGCTCCAGGTTGGCGGTTATGTAGTGATTCTTGTTGACAGTGGAGGCTGCATAGGCCGCAAGCTGCAGAGGAGAGGCCTGTGTCTCAGGCGAGCTCTCCATCAGAGATGTTGTCAGGGAGTCAGGATAGACGAACTCCGAGTAATCGGATCCAGTCTGAAGAGACAGGTCATAGAATTTGCCGCTCATGCCCTGGAATGACTGGACCTGAATAAGTCGGGTCTTCACATTCATCTGGCGGAGAAGGCCGATGGATCTCTCCATCACCTCCGGATAATTGTAGAGGTTTCCGTCCGAGAGCACAAACAGCTCGCCCTCGCCGCCGCTGGCGTTTAGCATCTGCCAGGCCAGGTTCAGGCCGTTATCGAGATGGCTGTTCTCGGTGCCGGTCGGAGCCAGAGCCATGATCCTCTCAGCCAGGATATCCTGAGACCTTGATAGGGGAACCGGATCCAGGACATCATAGGCTTTGGTTCCGAAAACCACCAGGCCGACCTTGTAGTCCTGGAGGTGGGGCGACTTGAGAAGCTCCACAGCCAGAGCCTTCTCGTAGTCCAGGAGTGTGGTGCCGTCCCTCGTCCGGGCCGTGAGCAGTGAGAAGGATATGTCCAGGACTACGATCAGAGTCTTGCCTCCTTCGAAGACGCTCGGCATAGAACGGACGGGCAAGAACCTCTCGAAACTGGAGTTGCGATAGCCTCCGAGGTCATAAGCGTCCTCGCCGCCGACCACCGCCAGCCCGCCTCCTTCGCGAACATAATTCCCGAGGCGATCAAGATCTCTGCTGTAAGGTATGTCATCGAGGACCACAGCCTTGTATCCATCTAACCTGGCCGGAAGCTCTGAGGATACTGTAAGCCGGTATAGGTCGTTGAGGTTCACTGCAAGCGGAGAGCTGACATTTGTGACGAGAAGGACCTCTGGCTTTGGCACGACATAGACAGCCTTCTGGTAGTTGTCGTTTACTGGCTGCATGTCCGGGGCGATTGATGCTCGTATGATGTGGTTTCCTGTCTCAAGGAATGAATGGGAGATCTTGATTGACGAGCTTCCATTTGAGGCTAGCATGTCGCTGTAGATCTGCTGCTCGTCTGCGAAAACCGATATAGGTCCCTGGTAGCCCCTCGCAGATCGGACGACTACTCTGAACGGGTAGTCTCCGGCCAGGACGGCTGTGTTCGTACCGGAGATCTCGACGCTGGAATCGTCTCTCTCAGGCGTCATGGATAGAGCGAATGTGGTGGTGTTTGAGGCCCTGGCAAGGGCAAGGGAGTCTGCCAGAGGCCGGCCGCTGTTGCTGTAGCCGTCTGAGACCAGGAGAATGCTGCTTCCTGGAAGGGCGTGCTGGATTATTCTGTCTCCCAGAGCAGTCGAGTCCCCTGAGAAGCTTCGGACCTGGGCATTCGTCCAGCTCTTAACCCTCTGTGCGACTGCAGGATCGAAGACTCCCATAGATCCCGTTCTGTCGTCGAGTATGATGATGCTTGGCTGCTCCGATGTGACGGTATGAGTCTGGACGAAATAGGGGTTGGCGGCGGCGACTATTATCAAAGAGAAGGCTATCAGCCTTGAGATGGCAAAGAGCCTGTTCCTGGATCTTCTGACCAGGAAGGCTCCAAGGAGTAGCAGGACCGGCAGAGCCCAGAGAACCCTCGGCTCGCCAAAATAAAGATCCTCTATCATGTCTCTCTCCTCCTTCTCATGACGGCGATCTCAAGGATTATCGCAAGAGCTGCCAGGGCTATCAGCCAGTGGGATAGGTCCTTCTCGACGCTCGCCACGCGGCTGACCTCCTCGAATCCTCCTGCCTCAACGCCCGCCGCCCTTTGGAGTGACGACTCCTTCGGGTCGTACATGTTGGCTGCAACTGTATTTTCCTGGTATCGATAGATTCCGGCTTCATCCAGAGTCAGGCTGCTGGCTATGAAGCTCTTTGATGGCGTCTCTATTCGGGCGTTCTCTCCCAAGTGGATGGTCTCGCCAGTTCTTCGGTTGGACTTCGCATAATCCGGGACTCCTGTGATCCAGTTGACCATTTGGTACCAGAAGATCGGGTATTCGGGGCGGAGATGAAAATCCGAGTTCATTTCCAGGCCGCTGTAGATCACAAGGCCTTTGCCTAAACGCCAGTATGAGAGGACCGGCATGCCGTTGGCCTCGACCAGAGTCGTAGATCCCTTTCGGGGCGCAGACGCCGGATAGCTGTAGAGGCCTATCTCATCAAAGTGCAGGCCCCTGGCAAAGCCTTCGTCTCTCAACCAGAGGCTGGCAGGCCCCATCTTCTCTTCACCGGCTAGGCGGACCGGCAGGTACTCGGGGCTGCCTTCTTCTCCAGATGCCAGGTAAATTACCCGCCCCCCATCGATATACCGATTGAGGCTGCCGTCCGCCGAGCTATTTCCCGCCACTACAACCAGATCGAAGGCCCCAAGGTCTCCCGATCTCCCGACCACAACGCCCGGAAGGGACTGCAGGGCAGCGAGAGCTGGCCCGTCAATTCCCAGGTACAGGACCCTCTTCTGCCTCAATGCCGGAACATAAACATAGGCTCTGTTATCCCAGGATATCGCGTCATCCATGTCCAGTGAGAGTGTGTTGACTCCGGGGTAGGCTGTGAACGAGAGGTAGTAGTCCTCTCCTCTGCCAAGCTGAATGGTGCGGCTCATCTCGCCGCCCGGACCGCTTATGGTAATGGGCACGGCCCGGGATTCGCCATAGTTATGGACGAGAGCTGTGTGGTTTACGTATCCTGGTCCGGGCACATCCCAGGCTTCTGTCAAGGCCACGTTCTCGCCTCCCACAAAAGCGTTTGCGAAGACTATGCTAACCTTTCCGTCCGCCTGGAGGATCTTGCGGGTGTCCTCAGGTTTGTCGCCGATCCAGCTTATGAAATCCGAGACCACGAGCATGTGGCCGCCTTCGCGCCCTATCAGCCCTGCCGCCTGAGACATGCCGCCTGATATGTCGGCTGAGACTGCCTTAGGCGAAAACTGATTCAGTGCATCCCTGGCCTCGGAGGGGCTGCCCTCCAGCAGAGCTGCTGTTGGCTGGCTGCCTGCAAATATTATGCTGACCCTCTGATAGCCGTCCAGATATGGCTCTATCATCTGCAGGGCCCTCGAGGAGGCTGCCTGCATGCTGGCGGAAGAGTCCAGGACCACAGCCAGATGGCTGCTCGCCGGGGCTGTTTCGGTTATGTAGGGCCCGGCTGCCGCGACTGATAGGGCACAGAGGACCAGTAGCTGAACCCAGAAGAGGGGGTCGTTGACCAGACGGCTCAGGACTGCCGATCGCTCAGCTTCGCCTTCTTGCAGGAACTGAGTGGCAGGAAAGAGGATCTCCTTCGGCCTTGGGCGGATCAGGTAAATTATTATCAGGGGGACAATTGAGAGTAGCCCTGCGAGGGCTAAGGGATTGCGGAAGGGCATTTCGGATTAGGATTAGAATCAAGAACTATGAAAAGGTTTGCGCAGGCCATAAATAGAATTGAAGATAGAACCGGTCACTCGGGTAATTCCCAAAGACGAGGTTTTCGTTATGGTCAGCGCCATGGAGATCTATATGCTACTGCCCAAGACCAACTGCAAGAAGTGCGGGCTTCCGACCTGCATGGCTTTTGCAGTCGGCCTCTTGGGGCGGGAGAAGAAGATCGATGAGTGCACTCCCCTGATTGAGGAGAAGAAGTACGAGGCAAAGCTCAAGAAGCTACGAGAGGTGATAGCACCGCTCGAGAGCGCCTCGGAGACAGGCCTGATCATACATCCTGAGAAGTGCTTTGGCTGCGGCAACTGCGTCGTGGCCTGCCCGGTCAACGTGGCTGCGGACCCCACCCGCTGCGGCATTGGCCTCGGGCCGCAGAGCGACAAGGTGATTTTAAAGGTGGAGGACGGCGTTGTGGTCTGCAACAACCTAGAGGAATGCAGGCGCTTTGGGCCGAACAAGATCCTATGCAATGCCTGCACAGCCACCTGTCCGAGCAAAGCCATAGAGTTCGTTTGAGGCCCCTAGTGGAGGATTGATAATTATGGCAATATGCACAGGCTGCTCGCTTCTCTGCGAGGATATCGAGGCGGATGTATCGGGTGGCGCTCTATCTCATGTGAAGAACCTCTGCCGCAAGGGTCACGGCCATTTCCAGGCCGCCTTCACTGAGAGAACGGTGCCGATGGTCGACAAAGAGAGGGTCGCTCTCGAAGAAGCGATCGCAAAGGCCGCCGAGATCTTGAGGAACGCAAAGAGCCCGCTCTTATATGGATGGTCAAACTCAACACTGGAGGCCCAGGCCGCTGGCCTCAAGCTGGCAGAGAGAGTCGGCGCGACGATCGATGATACCTCGTCCTTTTGCCAGGGGATACTGATGGAGAGGGTCCTCTCCGGCAAGATTGCATCCTGCACCCTTGATGATGTCCGAAACTATGCCGACACCAGCATCTTCTGGGGAGCTGATCCGTCGAGCAGCCATCCGCGCCATCTCTCCCGGTTCTCATATTACCCTCGCGGGGAGAAGAGGCAGAAGAGCTACGAGGAGGAGAGGACCTGCATCGTCATAGATGTGAGAAGGTCGGCTACTGCTAATCTATGCAGCAACTACTACTTCCGGATCTC
>JBFYLF010000078.1:0-8513 GCA_041305505.1 Methanothrix sp.
ATCTCTATATGGGCAACGCAGTGGTTGACTCCAATCAGGGGAACGTCCAGTGCAAGTGCAAGGGACCGTGCTGCTGTTGCCACCGTCCGCAGGCAGGGACCCAGCCCCGGCCCCTGGGAGAAAGCTATGCCATCGATCTGAAGGCCTTCCTTCCGGGCGAAGCCGATTACATCGCCCACCACTTTCGGCATGTGCTCGGCATGATGCTGAGCCGCCTCGCGGGGGTGGATGCCGCCCCTGGCCGGTGTGTAGGTGGCAGCCTTCTCGTAGATGACGCCCTGCTCATCGACGAGGGCGGCGGAGAGGTTCCAGGCCGTCCCCTCCAGTCCGAATATGATCATCTCAGACATACCCCAGCCCTATGTCTTTCCGATAGCGCATGCCATTGAACCTGATCCTCTTGATATTGTCATAAGCCTTGGCCCTGGCCTGGGCCAGAGTCTCCCCGCGGGCCACCATTGTGAGCACGCGCCCGCCGGTCGTAAAGAGCCGCTTTTTGCCCGTAGCGTCCTGGCCAAAGGCCGTGCCGTTGTGGTAGACCAGAACCGTCGGGTCCACCTTATCGATTCCCGATATCGGCATGTTGGTGTAATGCTCGCCTGGATAACCGGGCCGCTCCCCTCCTCCGGCTGCGCCGGAGGTCAAAGGCTTGATCGCCCTCCCGGATATGGCGCAGATGCCCAGACAATAATCCTTCGACCAGCGGAGTGGAACGCTGGCCAGATCTCCGTCCAGCAGAGCCTCAGAGAGCTGATAGAAGTCCGTCTCCAGCCGGGGCAAAATCACCTCTGCCTCGGGATCGCCAAGGCGCACATTGATCTCCAGAACAGAAGGCTCCCTCTCCTCGGATATCATCAGCCCGAAGTAGATCACACCAACATACCTGTGCCCCGTCGCCTCCCTAAAACCGCGAACGGTTGGAATGGCGATCTTCTTCATGATCTTCTCTGTCAATTCCCCATCAAGCCATGGGTGAGGCGAGAACCCGCCCATGCCCCCAGTGTTGGGATTGTTGTCCAGATTGGGATTGCCCGAGAGCTTGTTGAATAGCCGAACAGCGACAGCCTCCTCAGCCGAGAAGGCCTGCTTGTAGTCCAGAGCCGACTCCAGCGGCAGAACGCTCTTTCCATCGCTCAGGGCAAAGAACATCAGCTCCCGCCCGTCCAGTCGCTCTTCTATCTCTATCCGCTCGCCTGCCGCCCCGAAGATCCTGGGGCTCTCCATGATCCGGGAGATGGTGGACATAGCCTCCTCCTCTCCTTGGCAGACTACCGAGCCCTTGCCAGCAGCCAGGCCGTCAGCCTTTATCACCAGCCCCTGGCCGGGATTCTCGGCGCAGAAAGACCGGACGTACTCCCTTGCCTCGTCTGCTCGATCGAAGTTCTGGCATGGCGGAACAGGAACGCCTAAGTTTTTGAGAAGATCTTTTGTCCGGCACTTGCTGTTTTCCAGCACAGCAGCCTCCCTCTCAGGCCCTATAATCCTCTGGCCAGCCTCCTGAAATTCATTGACGATGCCATCGGATAGATAGCCTTCAGGCCCCACGAAGGTCATATCGATCTCTTCTTGCCTGGCAAAGGCCAGCAGCTCGGGGATGCTCTTCGGCTGCCTGCCCTGAAACTGCGCCAGGCGGCATTTGTCCATCATCTCGCTGCCAGCATTGCCTGGAGAGACGAACACCTTTTCAACCGCGCCGCTCCTGGCGAAAGCATGGGCGATGGCGTTGCCCCTGCCGCCCGCATCAACAACAAAGACTCTCTTTCCCGACATCAAATCTCTATGAATAGTACAACCCTAGATAAGCATAATTGCCGGCTGCAAAATCCCCATAACGGAGAAGCGTCTCATCCTGGAGGATAGCTATATAAAAGCGCAGGTTGAAGCGCAGGAGAAGGTATTGCCATGCATTCACAGGAGCAGGTTCTTGAAATTATCAAGGAGAAGAACGTAGAGTTCCTCCGGCTTCAGTTCACGGATATATCGGGAATAGTGAAGAACGTTGCCATTCCAACAACCCAGATTGGAAAGGCCTTGAAGAGCGGCATATCATTTGACGGCTCGTCAATCGAGGGCTTTGCCAGGATTCAGGAGTCGGATATGGTCCTCCAGCCGGACCTGTCCACATTTTGCCTACTGCCCTGGCGGAGCAGGGAAGGCTCCAACGAGGCCAGGATGATCTGCGATGTTTACCTTCCTAGCGGCAAGCCCTTCGAAGGAGACCCGAGACATGTCCTGCGCCGCCAGCTCGAAGGAGCTGAAAAGATGGGATTCAAGATGAACGTCGGGCCGGAGCTTGAGTTCTTCTTATTCGAGAAGCAGAACGGAGGCTCTGCAACCGTACCCCACGACTTCGGAGGCTACTTCGACCTGGGGCCTGTGGACCTGGCCGAGGATGTCCGTCGCGAGATTATCAGATCGCTGATCCAGATGGACTTCACAATCGAGGCATCTCATCACGAGGTAGCCAGGGGCCAGCATGAGATCGACTTCGTCTACGACGACGCCCTGAAGAACGCCGACCGGGTTTTGACGTTCAAGTATGTCACAAAGACCATAGCCATGCAAAATGGTCTGCGGGCCACATTCATGCCAAAGCCCATTTACGGGGCGGCAGGAACTGGAATGCATGCCAATATTTCGCTCTTCCGCGGCTCGGAGAATGCGTTCTTCGATCCTGAGACGAAATGGGGCATCAGCGATCTGTGCAGATTCTTTGTGGGCGGACTGATTGAACATGCCCCGGCGATCACAGCCGTTGCCAATCCGCTGATCAACTCCTACAAGAGGCTGGTCTCCGGCTTCGAGGCCCCTGTCTACATCACCTGGTCCGGGCCGAACAGATCTTCGCTAATCCGCATTCCAGCCGGAAGGGGCCTGTCCACGCGCATAGAGTTCCGCTCGCCCGACCCATCATGCAATCCCTACCTGGCCTTCGCAGCGATTCTTGCAGCAGGGCTTGACGGAATCAAGAGACACATAGATCCCGGCGATCCAGTGGACCTCAATGTCTACCACCTGAGCCCCGCCGAGAGAAAGTCCCTCGGAATCAACACCCTGCCCGCAAATCTCAAGGAGGCTCTGGACTGCCTGGAAGCGGACAAGGTCATACGTGAGGCTCTGGGCGAGCATGTCTTTGACAATATCATGAGACTTGGGCTGCTGGAATGGGAGGCATACAACACGTTCGTTCATCCCTGGGAGATCGAGAGGTACATCAACTCCTTTTAAAGGGCGAAATGCCCTTTTCATTTCATTTTTTACGTTCCTCTTTTCTCTTTCCTCTTTTCCTATCCACCCCACGTCCCTTTCATCATCTTCTCAAGCCATAAAAAATGTGACAGAAGAATGCGCCGGTCCAATCATCAGCCAGGTCACCCGAAATGTATATATCTAGCATCGTCTTTGGAGGGTCCGGGCCGGTAGCTTAGTCAGGCAGAGCGAAAGGCTCTTAACCTTTAGGTCGGGGGTTCAAATCCCTCTCGGCCCGCTTTAAAAAGACCGGGGCTGTGGCCTAGCCAGGTAGGGCGACGGGCTCCAGCGGTATATTTGATGATGAGAAACGGGTCTACTGAGATCTCTCGACGGGGAGGTTGTTGATGATCCGTTGGAGCACTGAGATGGCTGCTTTCAGCTTGGCCGTTTCCGGCTGTGCTTTCACTATCGGAGAGACCCGTCGATCGTGAGTTCGAATCTCACCAGCCCCACCTTTTTCTTTAAAATTCGCTCCACAGATCTTAAATATCCACGCCCACTATCTAGGAGAACGGTGGCATGATGTACAGGGATATACTTACCGTATGCTGGTCGATCAAAGAGGTCAATCGGAACCTCGCGGACAGGAAGTCCACATCCGACTTCTCAATAAAATATCTGAAAAACGCCTGCTCCAATCTGGCAGGGCTGATGCGAGAAGCGAGCAAGTCCATGCCCCAGGAGATGCTGGAGGTTGTGGACAAGAAGGGCGCAAAGAAGAGCTTCAGCCTTCAGGAAGCTGCTGAAATGCTTTATGATACCAGAAAGATCATAGAACTCAATCTCATAGACAATATCAGCCGCTGGGCAAGAGAGCGTATGCCGCCAGTTTGAAGGCAAAAAAGACAGCAATCCTTTTTTACTTTATCTTATCGTCAAGCACTGCTCCTGCATTTCATGCGCCTCAGGACTCATAGGGCTCATCACGGCATCAGAATTTCCTTTTTCATCATAGGCGTCCAGGAACTGCTATTCCATCCAGAGTTGCGATCTCCACACTCATCTAACTATCGGGGCAAGGTTGATCTGAGAAGCCCTCAAAGCTCCTGCTTGATGGTGCGACTGGGAGTTCACGTATCCGTTGCAGGAGGCATCGAAAGAGCTGTCTCCCGTGCTGCTCTGAAGGGCTGCGATTCATTTCAGATATTCTCATCCAACCCTCGCGGATGGAAGGCAAGCCCCATCTCCGTGGAATCCTCTGAGAGATTCGTCTCCTGCCTCAGACGCTCCGGCCTGTCTCCAGCGATCGACCACATGCCCTATCTGCCAAACCTTGCCTCGGCGAGGGATGAAGTATATGTTAAATCTGTCCGGGCTCTGGCCGAAGAGCTTGATCGCTGTAGAATCCTGGAGATCCCCTATCTTGTAACGCACCTGGGAAGCCACCTGGGAGCTGGAAGAGATAAGGGCCTTCAGAGGATTGTAGCAGCTATAAAGGCAGCTCTTGAAAATAGCGATGGAAGTGCAGTCCTTCTCCTCGAATGCGGGTCAGGCACAAAAAATAGCATAGGCAGCTCTTTCCCGGATCTGGCATTTATCATTGACTCCCTTCCAGAGGAGAGCGCCCGGCTCGGAGTATGCCTGGATACATGTCATCTTCATGCCGCAGGATACGACATTCGAAACTCAGAGGCACTTGAGGCTACGCTTGACAGCTTCACAGAGTGCATAGACATAAGCAGGCTTAAGCTGATTCATCTAAACGACTGCAAAGGCCCCCTGGGCTCGCATCTGGACAGGCATGAGCATATTGGCCTTGGCCAGATAGGTGAAGAAGGCCTATGCGCAGTTTTATGCCACCCGAAGCTTTCAAGGCTCCCCATGATCCTGGAGACGCCTGTGGATGGTCGGAGGGATGATATAGGAGACCTTGAAGCTGCCAGGCGCCTGGCCTCAATGAAGAAATAGCTTCTCTATGACCAGCATCATAGCATGATTGGAGATCGGCTTGACGAGGTAGCTGCTGGCGCCCAGGTCATAGCTCTTCTGAATATCCTGATCCTCATTTGAACCTGTGAGGATGACGACGGGTATGTCGGACAGCTTGTTATCCTGTTTTATCAGCCTGAGAAGTTCTATGCCGCTGATGTCGGGAAGGTTGAGATCAAGGAGTATGAGTCCGGGCAGATCGGCTTTGGCTGCCTCTTGAAGGGCGGAGAGGGCCTCTCTGCCGCTGGCTATGGCGATCAGATCGTCGCTCATGTTGTTGTGCTTCAAGACCCTTCTGGCGACGGCAGCATCTTCAATACTGTCCTCGACCAGCATGATCCTTATTCCTGAATTCATCAATCCACCTGGAGACTTATCGACAGCCTCTCTCCTCCGGGCCGACTATGCCTCCGACTGAGACTGGCGCGAATTATGCAGCTACCCGCAAAAATAGTTTTCCCACTGAATGGAGGGCGCGATCAAATATGCTCCGTCGCTAAATGCATAGATATGCATCGGAATATGATGATCATTGAGAGCTGAGTATTTTTATTCTCCCTCTATCTTTAAATTTTAGATGTCCTGATCGATCTGCCTTTGCACCCTTCCGCTGCTCAAAAGGGCGACCCGGCTAAGTGGCACATCTGCCTCCAGATCATAGCTCAGTGCCCTGCCCACTGCGCGGGAGACGTCCAGGATCTCTGCATGGGATGGCATGGCCTCCCTTGTCAGGCGGTCGCGAGAGCGGCCCAGGTGCATGTAGGCTTTGACCTCAACGAAGTCCGGCTCGGCTCCTGCTATGAGGCGGGCGTAGTCCTCGGGCCTGACCATATTCAGGCCGCGAGCCACTGTCATGCGGATGACGCTGCGGCAACGGTGATCCCTGAGCCCCTCCAGAGACTCAAGTATTTTGGGCCACAGGTTGGCAGCAGGCCGGCAGACGCGCCGGTACATCTCCTCGTCCGGAGCGTTGATGCTGAGGTAGAGTTGAGTAGGCCGCAGGTCAGCCAGGACCTCCGGGTGGGTGGCGTTGCTGACCAGAAATGAGGTCATGCCCCGGCGGCGGATGAGGCCAAGCAGCTCCGACAGGTAAGGGTAGAGCGTGGGCTCGCCCATAAGTGAGAGAGCGACGTGTTTTGGCTCACGCGCCTCTGCCAGGCGGGCAGGGTCTGTTGTATCGGCCCCGCCATAGCCGGAGAGGAACTTATTCTGGCCGGCAAGAATGCCCTCCAAAAGGGCGGCGGGCTCCATGGGCTCCTTTTCATGGGCTCCTTTTCCGGCTGGGGGTCGTCTATGGGCCTCCAGCAGTGCAGGCAGAGGTGGTTGCATTGCAATGTCGGTGTCATCTGGACGCAGCGATGGCTGGAGATGCCATAGAAGTGGTGCTTGTAGCACTGGTCGCCGCCTCGCATGGAGCGACGCAGCCACATGCAGGGCTTGACTGCGCCGCCGCCAACGAGGTGGTAGCCCTGGCGGGCGAGGGTGTCGGAGGGATTGGATTGGGGGGGCATATGTAGGAGGTGAGAGAATAGCTGGGGATATATAGGTACGCTTGAATCATTCCAATTCAATAATCTTTGCCAGCCCTCTTTACCACAATCCCTCCTCCTATCACGATCCTCTAATACCAAAGTGATAAATCCTGGCAGATATCTAAAACCAAGTCGGTGACACGAATCCCCCTCCGCCGCAGCCTGCTCACAGGTCTCTTGCTCCTCCTTCTGCTCTCGCTCCTGCTGGCGGGAGCCGCGGCTCAGGAGAGCGGATTTGGCGCCCTGCCGCCAGCATCTGAGTCATCTGGCAGGGATTCGATCATTTCTGCCCACGAGCTGATCTCAGAGATCAGGTCCGGCAGTCATCTGAACTACAGCAACATGACAATCAAAGGCCGGATAGATCTCATCCAATTGGATGTGCCCGTCAGGCAATCGATAAGAATCATCAACTCCCGCTTCCAGGGACCGGTGATTGTGGAGGGCATAACCTTCGCCCGATAACGTCAGCTTTGTGAGGTCCAGATTTCTGGGAGAGGCAAAGTTCTCCGGCACCCGGTTCCTGAAACAGGTTGACTTTGGCGACACTTATTTTGAGGAGACATCATCATTCATAAGCACCCGCTTCTCGGGCGACTCCAGCTTCTCAAGCGCCCAGTTCTATGGAGATGCAGTCTTTCTGGCCGCCTCCTTTGCGAGCGACGTCGATTTCGATGATGCCAAATTCATGAGATCCGGCTCGTTTAGAAGCACGGCCTTCGAGGATGTCCGCTTCTTCGAGACGGAGTTTGCAGGGCAAGCCACATTCCTATCTGCATTCTTTCAGGGAAACGCAACCTTTGCAGCTACCCGTTTCCAGAGCGACGTGGTCTTCCGACAATCCCACTTCCTCCAGGGCAGCACCTTCGGCCTCTCAAGCTTTGCTGGCCTTGCCGACTTCGGCGGCGTCGAGTTCTCAGATACGGCCTTCTTCGGAGGCGTGAAGTTCTCAGATCTCGCCTACTTCGCCTCTGCCAGCTTTAGCCGCGACCTGATACTGGAGGGGGCGAGGCTCTACAGCATGCAGCTCGACGATGTCTCATTCGCAGAAAAGTCCAGGGTTAACCTCAACAGCACCGACTTCACCAAGTTCGTGGTCCGCTGGGACACAATTCGTGACCGCATGATCTACAACGGCGCAGCCTACCTGGCCCTCGTCAAGAACTACAAGAGCCTTGAGTGGTTTGACGATGCCGACGACTGCTATTATCAATACCGCAGAATAGGGCAGGAACGCGCTTCATGGGGCTGGTCCAAGATATCAGATATCATCTCCTGGCTCTCCTGCGGCTACGGCGTCCGGGTGAGCTATACTGTATTCTGGTGCCTATTTACAATTCTGTTCTTCGGAGTGATCTTCTGGGCGGGAAAGGGCATGAACAAATTCGAGATCGAGGGCATGGAGCTTCCCGGAGACCACAGGCTTATGCCCAGCAAGCGTGTCTCATTCACAGATGCCCTCTACTTCAGCATAGCCATGTTCACCACATCACAGGCACCCGTCAATACCTACCCGGTGGGATTCTACAGGCACCTTGCGATGGCCGAGGGAATCCTGGGCTGGTTCTTCCTGGGGCTGTTCGTGGTTGTTCTGAGCGCCGTGCTCATTCGCTAAAAAAATGGTCAGCCGCTCCACGAAGAGCGTGCCCAAAGCTTCAGACCGGAGCAATCCGATCCGGAAAGCTTGATATACGTGTTTGCTATTAGGAAAAGGCGGCAGATTGGGCGCGTGGCCTAGTCAGGATAAGGCGGCAGCCTCCTAAGCTGTAGATCGGGGGTTCGAATCCCCCCGCGCCCGCT
>JBFYLF010000079.1:0-915 GCA_041305505.1 Methanothrix sp.
GCCCGCTACTATCATAGTGATGAGGATGTCTATCATACCCTCTCTGAATGCCACCGGGAGATATCCGGGGCGGGGGTTCGGATTGTGCTGGTGCACCAGCCGCCTCGGGGAGCCCAGGACACCCTTTATAGCGGCCAGATCTCGGGGTCCGCTGGCCTTCGGCGCTTCCTGGAGGTGCATCAGCCCGACCTTCTCATCTGCGGCCATATCCATGAAGCGCGGGGGGAGAGCTTCATCGGCTCCTGCCGGGTGGTCAATGTGGGAGAGCTGAGGCGGGGATTTGCAGCTATGATTGAGATCGGCTCTGAAATATCCGTGAGCTGGATCTAAAAAAGGCCAGAGAGGGATATGAGAGATGAGATGATAGTTGGGGTGAAGGCGGGAATCGAGGCCCTGAAGGAGCTGGATAAGCTTCTGGGGCCGGGGGGCCTGAGGGAGCAAGAGAGGGTACAAAGAGAGATGGATGATATGATCTCTCCTGAATATGAGCCCTACTTCTCCGCCAATGCTGCGCTGCATATCCTGGCAAAGTGCGAGAGATGCGGCCGATGCTGCCGGGATGAGAAGACCATCGCAGTCTCAATAGAGGACTGCCGCAGGATAGCGAGCTACCTGGGGCTCTCTTCGAAGAGGTTCATCATGTATTTCACCCGCCCCCATGAGCTGAAGGCAGAAATGGTGGGCTCGGCCAGGATGCTCCGAAAGGATGAGGGGGCGGCCTGCCCTTTCTTTGATTCCTCCCTTCCCGGCTGCCTGGTCCACTCTGTCAAGCCTCAGGTCTGCCGGGCGGTATTCTATCTCTCAAAGATGAATCTTCTGATATGCGAGGAAAAGAAGAGAATCGAACCTATCCCGGGCTGTCCGGCAGACGCCAGGCTCAGGCAGATGATCGCAGACTTTCGCAGACTTCTTGAC
>JBFYLF010000079.1:946-10043 GCA_041305505.1 Methanothrix sp.
AGAGCCTGGGGCAATGAAAGAGCTTGAGGGCCTCTTCTCCTCAGATCGGCGGGATGTGGAGTTATTCCGGCTACTGTTGCGACTCAAAGGATTTGAGAGATATTTCGGAACGGGCAGGGCTGGGCTGCTGGCACGCCGGCTTGGCCTTATGAGGATGCCGGATGACGAGGAGATGAGACCGGCGCTGTGGCTCTATGTGGCAGCGATGAGCAATTTGTTTTTCAAGGCATAAAATCAGAAAATGATTCAGAGACCAATCTGCCTTTTGATCCAGTCCCATAGCTCTCTTGCAGCCCTGTCCAGCAGCTTTTCAGCCGACTCCTCGACCTCGGCAAGCAGCTCGTCTTTCAGCTCCTGCTGAGCGTCCTCTGGCCCGTTCTCAGAAGAATACTCAGAGTCCTCATTCCACCAATCCTGAGGATCGAACTCATTGTCTTTGAAGTCCTTTTGCCATGCATGGCCGCCGTCCACCAGCATTCGGTTGAAGCTTGGTGCCGGGATCATCTGGCCGCGAACTCCTGAAAGCCTTGCCACGCATACAAGCCTATCGTATCTATCTCTGCCAGTTGCAGAGAGGTCATCTATGTCCAGGTAGACCCTTTTGTTCAGGAGAATGGAATATGTGAAGTCCTTTGCAGCCGGGCCCTCAACGGTTGCCATCTCGGGGCTGTCGACATCAGCCAGCCTGATCCTCTCAACGCTGTAAGATGCCTTGGGGCTTGCCTTCTCTATTGCCACATCAAAGGTGTCCCCATCAACCACATTTGTGACAATCCCGTAGGCCTCATCATGAGCTGCCAGCACTGTATAGGATAGGAAGAAGATCAGAATCGATGTTAAGAGCAATAATCCTTTACCTGCAGCCTTATTTTTGCCAATGGCGAATATCAATCCAAGTTGCCTCCCTTTTGTCCTCTGCAGTTCTTTTCCCTTGCTGCTATTCTTCCTGCCATCGGGCCTGTGCAGGCTATTCTTCCCTCAAGTCCCTATCGACCATCACTTTGAGCGTTATGGATCTGTTTATCGTTCCATTCACCGCAGTTATCCGGTACTCTGTGGTCTCATCGAGCTTTACCCGAACGGAGCCGCAAAGTCCGACCTCACCTACATCCGGCTCGATCTGAACCCTGCTGGCCCCGATTACATTCCAGCTCAAATTGGATTCGCCTCCTGGGCCAACTGCCACGGGATCGGCATGAAACGACTCGATAACAGGATAAGGATGGCCGAAGACATTGAGCGCCAGGAGACCTCCACCGATGAATGCTGCCAGAAGCAGAATCCAGATAGCTATTCCGAGCGGAGTCTTCCAGAAGGACTTTTGCATCTCCCAATAGTTCCCTGATTGAGCCATTTGAGGAGATCCAGGGCTTTTCAGGTAAATATAGTCTGCTGCTCTATTCAAAAAGGCAGAAGGGAGACCTTCGGGCCGGGCAGCCCGAGAGCCCCCCATCCAGCAGCTACTGCTCCAGAAGTTCAACCTCTCCGGAATCAAGGCTGTAGCGCGCTCCAACGATCATGAGATCTCCACTCTCCACCTTCTCGGACAATATTGGCAGAGAGGCCTTCAGATCATCGACGATGTTGAAGACATTGCCATCTATGGAGCTGTTGAGCAGACTGCTCTCGCCTCCATTCTCCCTGGCCTCATCCACAGCGGGCTTGATGAAGTCTACAAGGCTGCAAAGGTGCCCCTCCGCCTCTCCGCCGTTGACAACAGCGGTTACAGCGCCGCAGCTATCATGGCCCAGGACGACGACCAGGGGAACTCCCAGGTGGTCGACTGCATACTCAATGCTGGCTATTGAGACGTTATCCAGAACCTGCCCTGCAGTGCGGATCACAAAGATGTCTCCGAGGCCCTGATCGAATAGGATCTCCGGAACAATCCGGGAGTCGGAGCATCCCACGACCACGGCAAAGGGATGCTGGCCTGCGATCAGCTCAGCGCGCCGCTCCAATGACTGATCCGGGTGGCTGGAGTTTCCGGCTGCATAGCGAAGATTGCCTTCCAGGAGCTTTTGCAGGGCCTGCTCTCCTGTGATGCCGCTCTCGTCTTCTGAAGCCAGGGCTATTACGGCCATTAAAGTAGCCATAAGCGCTATTGTCAAAATCAATACATGTTTTATGATAAATTCCTCCTTGAATCGACTGTGAATGAAATAAAAATCTTTTCCTCTTTGTAACTCAAATATGCTATTATTAATCCTGCAAATTATTGATGGATCTGGTAACGCCTGGGCCGGGAGCATGAAAGCAGCTCTCCGTGACTGAGGGGAGCTTCAGGGAGGAGAGGACGAAGACGGAGGCACCGGCCAAGGCCAGGAAGGAGAGTGTCTCCCTGCTCTTCTTGATCATCCGGCTCATCTTATAGACGCAGAAAGGCGACCACAGGCAGCGATCGACCCGACTCTGATCCACTATGCGATAGTCATACCGAACAATGCAAACAGCACACTGGTGGCGACGCTGACGGACAGACTGCCTGCGGGAGTCGAGTTCATAGATGTGAGCGTCGAGCCGAACTGGCATAACCAGCGCATGGTCGAGTGGATCGTTCCGGAGATCGAGGTCGGAGCTTCTGTGGTCATCGAGTACCGGGCGAGGGCCGGGACGGACGGCAACTTCGTGAACAATGTTCACCTGGATGCGACGGCTGTGGATGGCACGGGATACATAGACGCAGATGCCGCTGCGAGGGTTGATATCAGGAGCACCGGAGTCGCTCCTCATACGACCAGGTACGGGGACTGGCAGGTGCCTGACTGGGATATGACATCGTCGCCCGATCAGGGGATAACTGTGGATCTGAGCCCAGAGGAGGATATGGTGGGGGAGTAGAGTGAAGAGAGAAAGAGGGGGCAGGAAAGAATCCAAAATTGGATGGAGGCCAAAAGCGCCTTCATCTCGATTTTTATATATAATTTTTAGAGCAATCTCGTCCATCTTCTCCATTTTTTCGTGATTTATGTATCATCCTCATAGAAACTTCATCCAATAGATTTATTTCATCTCTTTCCCAATCGATCTCTGCAAAAAAAGATGATCCCGGATAAAAGGAAATCTGGATTTCAGAGATATCTAGATTTGAGCATATCCGGGAATTGAGGATTTAATATGCTGGAGAGGCTAAAAAAATCATTGTTGGAGGCTCCGGTCTTCAAGAGAGGCGAGTACAACTACTTCATACACCCCATAACCGATGGTGTGCCGGAGGTAAAGCCGGAGCTGATCCGAGAGGTTACAGGCCATATAGTGAGAATCGCAGATCTGGATGTAGATAAGATTGTAACCGTCGAGGCCATGGGAATTCCAATAGGCACTGGCCTGTCTATCATCTGCGACATCCCTATGGTGATAGTAAGAAAGCGCAAGTACGGCCTGGAAGGCGAGATTGAGGTAAGCCAGGTCACAGGCTACTCCAAGTCCCAGCTCTTCTTAAACGGCATCAAGAAAGGCGACAGCGTTATTGTTGTGGATGATGTAATCAGCACTGGAGGCACGCTCCTCGCTGTCCTGAAGTCTTTAGAGATTGCTGGCGCAATTGTCAGAGATATAGTGGTCGTTGTCAGGAGAGGAGATGGTGTTGAGAAGCTAAGGGATCATGGCTATTTCGTCAAGACAATGGTGGACGTCGATGTGGACGAGTCACGCGTCACAAGTGTCACAGAGTCAGAAGAGTTCTGAGTCAATCAGGGTGCTCCTGAGGCTGCCCGGGAAAATATCCAAGCTATCGATTTCAGGGTCCCTCCAAAGGGCTTTTGGGTGATTGGAAATGGCTTTGAGATGTGGAGATGTAGAGGGGAATGCCGGGGATAAAGGATGCCCGGTAAAGGGGAGGGCAGAGAGAGCTGAGCAGCCTGCCGCTTGCCTCTCCCGCAAATGCACAGAGGGAATGCTGGAGGCTGATCTGCGGTCCGAGACGCTCAAATGGCAGAAGAGAGCCCAGAACCTCTTCGAGGATGTCTGCGGAGATGATGAGTTCCTTGATAACGTATCTGCTTATATCCGCGACTGCCAGTATTTCATCGAGAAGGACGACCTTATCAGGGCATTTGAGGCTGTTATCTGGGCTTGGGCTTGGATGGAGATCGGCCTGCAAAAGGGGCTCTTGCAGCAGAGATCTTCATGAGGGGCTTCTTGGATGATGCCGATGTGAGGTCAAAGTGGCATTTGAGCGATCAAATTCCATCGAATTCCTGGTTATTCGAAGGAATAATATTCTGGTCAAGGGATTAGGTTGTCGCCGACAGCATGTTTAAGCTCTCCACCAATTGAACATATGATTGTCGACCTTCGGTCAAGGCGCAAAAAATTCAAGGCGATCTTTTGAGAATGATTAGGGTTACGTCAGATGCGGACTGTCTGTCTCTGGAGTGATCTAAAAGCTCTTTCTCAATTGCCAGCATGATCTCTGAAGCGGGGCGATCCCTATTCTTTATGACCAGATTTATCAGCCGCCCTACTCCGAAATGCACATTAGAGCTGTTTTCTGCTTCAACCACTCCATTGGAATACATAACCATGACATCTCCAGGCTGAATGGGAATGAGCGCCTTTTTGGGGTCGATCTGATCTAGCATGCCTAGAGCAAGGCCGCCGCCGCCAAGTGTATCGACCATCCCACCAGGATCAACAATAAATGGCGGATTGAATCCGGCATTTACATACTCCAAAGTGTGGCTTATCGGATCAAGAACGGCATAAAAGGCAGCCAGATTGGTGCCGCTAGCATGACGGTTAATCTCGAAGTTCAGGCCGCTTATGGCCTTTGCCGCGTCCAACTTGTCTGGCGAAGCGCGAATAAGAGTTCGTGACATGATGGCGAGCATTGCCGCGTGCATTCCATCGCTGCCAACTCCTGCCAGGGCGAACGCAATTCTTCCTTCCGCCTCTTCAATGTTATAAAGATCGAAGTTGCTTGTTGAAGATGGCCAATATAGTGAGCTGATCTCATAATCTTCAATTGAAGGCACGAAATTGGGAATCAGATTTTGCTTCACGCCCTCTAAAAAAGAGAGTTCCTTGCTGCTGCTTCCTATTGTAGCTGCCTCCCTTTCAGCCTTTGCTATATTCTTTCGAATTTCTCTGACCATTCTATTAAACGAAACCCCGAGATCTGCAAAATCTCCCTCCTCACTGAGCATTACATCGAGATTGCCGCGAGAGACCTTATCTGAGGCTCGAATAAATGATGCCATTTTGTCTTCTATTTTTCCTGTCAGCCACCAGCCAGCCGCTACGACACAAAGAGCTGCAAGAACAAAAAACAGCAGGACATAATCTCTGATCCGCTTTGAAGCATCATCGAGGCTTGATGTCGCACTGCCCGCTACATCCTTTATTCCAGAGTCGATATATCGAGCTGGGAGGCTCATCTCCTCTGCAGCATAGGCAATGCCAAGTACCCATCCCAGCGCATCTATGCGCGAGAATGCCACATATCCGTCATCCATTCCAAGGCCAATTACCATGGATCCGGAGCTTTCTTTGAGCATTTCTTTGCCCAATGACCTGATTTCGGAGTCTGTCGAATACAGAAAGCTATCCGATGCAAACAGTCTCTTTAAGTTATTCTCTTGTCTATTCTTTGGTTTATATATTATTAAGCCAGAAGAATCCATAATAAAAGGATACCCTCTTCCTTTCATAGATGACAGGTCGCTATAAATCTGATAGAGGGATACGTCCGTCCCAGCTATGCCGGCAAACTTGCCATCACGATAGAAGGGCGTCGTGACCGTGATGACATCATCTCTTTTGTCGTCTGAATAAGGACCGGTCCAGATGGTCCGTTTTTTCTGTTTTGCCATTTCATAAAAGGGTTTGTCCTTGTAGCTGAAGGGAGCAGCATTGCTCAAAGTCTTGTTGCTGTAAGGCCAGACGGCCAGCACCCCATCCTCAGTTCCGATATAAGATATATGCATAGATGGATCTGCTTCGTGAATCTCCTGCATCAGTCTGGCTGGAGCGCACAGGGCTCTGATGGAAGACTCTCTTCTTTCAGATGTGCTATGGTTTGAGCCGGTCGGAGAGATCCATATTCCCTCGATCGAATCACAGCTTTCGTTTTCAGAACTGGATGCTGCATATCTTGCTATAAGTTCGTTTTGTGAGGATATTCGCAGGAAGAACTCCTGATACTGACGGGACTTGGCCTCAGCAAGCTGAACCTGGTCGGCGTCTTCAGGTACTACTGCGAGAGCTGAGCGGTTAAGCGATGTGCTAAGGCTGTTGATATTGCTCTGAACATCATAGGAAGCCTTGTTCATCTCCATCAAGGATAAAATTCCCAAGACCGCCAGGGGGATCAGAGCAAGAGCTAGAAGGACTGCCAGGAGCTTTCCCCTTAATCCATCGATGCCAGCCATTATTCCTGATCTAATTAATTGTAGTCGTTCTTGAGTGGCGGTTCGTGATTTGCAGGTGACTCAGGATAGATGATTCAACCTGGTAATATAAACTCTTTTCAGCAAGCAGGTTCGACGGCCTCTCGGAAAGTATTTATTAGTACTATACAATCAGGCCAATTAATATGAAAAGGCCTTACGAATTTCTCCAACCACTCAGGAGGCTGATAAAGGCGCAGCGGCGCTACGAAAGGACATTATGGGCTCTTAATGTCGTCGTCTTCTCCATAGCAGTTTACTGTCTGGCGGAGGTTATCGGCTTTCCGGCTTTTATGAGCTTCTATTATCAAGATACACCCCTCCTCGCGAGATCGCCGGTCATCTTTTGTCTTGTAATCGGCCTGCTAGCCGCCTCTCTCATCAGGAGGAGGAGAAGGCCTGACATCTTTCAACTATTGGATTCAGATCTATCTGAGAAAGCTCGCACCGCTTACGATAATCGTGAGCTTGAATCTCTGCCAATGAAAAGCCTGGCAAGAGATCTGAAAACAGAACTAGGTTCCATCAAACCATCTATGATCCTGGATTCCAGGCAGACCAATGTCAGAGCACTGGCCATTCTGCTCCTGTCCGTTGCGGCCGTCATCTTAGTACAGAGCGAGATTGTGAATCCATCCGACTTTCAGAGGCTGGCCGATATCAGAGACAAAGCCCTTTCGGTCTTTGAAGAGGAGAGGCCGGATCAGAGCTCAGGCCATGAGGTCAACCTGACGGGAAATATATTCGGCAAGCCTTCTCTGGCGGTCTTGAATGAGAACAAGATGGATATCATGCTTTACCCTGGCGTTGGCGCCGGATCTTTGGCCAGAAGCAGCGAGCTCGTCGAGCGGGTCTTCCAGAGGTCTCTGGCCGGGGAGGCTGCAGCAGTCCCCTCAGAGCTTTATATCGAGAGCCTTTCTCCTGAGAACAAGGAGATAATCAAGAGATATTTCACCATTCTATCAGAGATCGAGTAATGAGGCAAGCCCGGGATGGGGGTGGTGCATTCAGATCCGAGCTATCTCTTTTAGGAGCAATGCGCCTTCCTCAGAGAAGAAGAGTGGAGGCTCCCAGTTCGATTCTACATCTCCGTCTTTCCTATAGACCAATATGCCGCGCCGCTCCCAGGCATGGGTTTTTGCGAGGTTTATGCCCTTTTTAAAGACCATCTCATGAATCTGCGACTCGGCCAGGCCGCGAAGATGCGCCATTGCCTCGGATGGATTTAAGCCCTCTTCTCGCAGCATATAAAAGCCGTATGAAAAGACGTGATTTCTCCACGTCTCATTCTGGCGCTCGCGAAGATATGTGCTGATCTCTTCGCGGCAGATGGGGATGGTACGGCAGTCCATAGAAACAAGCTGTCCCAGATCGAGAGAGAGTGCTGCGGAGAGGTGGCCGGCAATCAGTGAGTCTATCTTCTCTATTCGTCCGCCCAGAGGAGCCTGCAAAAAGATGAGGTTGACCTCATCAGAAAAGGTGAAGGCCAGAGCTGGGGCGAGGCCTGAATCTGAGAATATGCCCTCCACGGACCTGACCATCGAGCGGGCAAAATCGAGGTCATAGGGCTTTTTTCTCTTCTCGAGCAGCTTCTTAAAGCCTCTTCCATCCGCCCTTACAGCCAGTGGGGCTCGGGCCTTCAAGCCGGAATAGATCTCCCAGCTACTCGAATGCTCTATTATCTTTTGCATTTCTGGTCAGGTGACGGATGATTATGATGTCTCCCACGGCCAAGACCCAGCGGTATGGTATTATGATGCCCTTGCTCTTGTTATCGAATAACTCCCTGTTTACATCTCTAACGGCAAGGCCGCTGACCACGCCGTTCTCGGGGTCTAGGACGGCGTCTTCCACCCTGCCTACAAAGATGCCCTTTTGGGTGTACATATCCTGGTCCAGGAGAGCTGTGATCTCAATATTCATTTAAAATCCCATAATAAAATTTGTGTATCCGATATTAACTTTGCTGTGGACCGGCTGGGAGCTATGTGCCAGTTTATCCGATCGACGATTGGAAGGGAACAATTGCATCTAAGAATCGGGAGGCTTCTGAGATTGTCGGTCAGATTATTCCTTTTGCTCTCAGGGCGGTCTTCAGCTCGTTCATATCGCTCTTCAATTCGATGATATGATTATCCAGCACCTTGTCCAGCTTTCCGTTTATATCTCTTGCTTCTCCCAGAAGCTGATCTTGCTTGTCTAGCATCTGGTCCTGCCTGGCTATCATCTGGTCCATTTTCCGCCCAGGTTATCGTTCATTTTATTGAGACTGACTAAGATCTCTTTTAGATAGACTGCCGCAGTGTCCAGCCTGCTGTCCGTCTCGCCTTTGGTCACCAGCTTGCCGAAGTTCTCGAAGTCATCGGTTGCAGGAGAGTATGTCTCGACTATGGCTGAGACAGAGATCAATGTATTTTTGATATCTATGGCGCTCTCGAACCATTTGAGCTTCTCATCATCGCCTTCTGCAATGATCTTCACTCGTCCATCCTTCTGGTTCTCGATCATGCCCCGAAGGCCAAATGCTTTGGCAATATCTATCACCCTGGCCCGGTAGCCTACCCGCTGGACATTGCCGGACACAAATGCGGTAAGCCTTGTGATCATGCAGAAGTAAATTCAACACTCTTTTTATATGCCCTTATCTGCAGGCCGGAGAAGATGCCGACATAGAGGTCAGTCAACCATATCCAAGCGCGTGCCAAGGA
>JBFYLF010000080.1:0-8959 GCA_041305505.1 Methanothrix sp.
CGATAGAAGTTCAGGGCATCTTCAACGCTGCTCTCGTCAAGGACTGCTTTCAGCTGGTCATGCAGATCTGAAGGCCTTCCGGCTGCCATTGCAAGGGGGATCATCAAGACCAGCGAGCCGAAGTGGGTGTTGCTGCATAGATTCCAGCTCCGCCATGCAGCTACGCCTTCGAGTATAAGGGACCCGGCGCTGCCTTTGCCCTCTGCGGCTCTCCTAAAAGTGGGATAAGCTGAGACTGCACTTGTAAGGAAGTCGTAAAAGCTTATATCTGAAAAATCGTGGCAGCGGTCGACATTGCCAGGCTTTGGACTTGAGGAGAGCTCAAAGAGCATGGCCAGGAGGGCGCACTGGGCCACGCGGTCAGATCCTGCATCAGATGTCATGACACTTTTTTGCAGAGGCCTCAAGCGAGCAGATCTTCCGCCAGCTTCTTCTTCAGCTCCATGTACTCCTTGGGAGAGAGGCCAATCTTCTTCATTGCAGCGTCACGAAGGTAGCACATCTTGCTTATCTTGCAGCACCAGACCAGGCTTCCAAAGCATGTTCCTTCGCCCTTTTCAAGAGGAGTTCCGCGGGCGAATGAGAGCTTCTTATAGACAAACTCCTCTGGAGTCATGCCAGCCTTTTTAAGAGCATTCAGGACTGCGCAGTGCTTGACGGGAGGGCAGCAGAAGGCCAGGCCCCGCAGGTCCCCGCCTGCGCAGATGTGTTTAGGCGCATTGCACCAGCCGCTTAAGTCATCGTACTCCTTCATGGCGGCCCTGAGCCAATTTGCGAACTCCGGGTCGGCTCCACGAAGTGACACTATGTCCGCCCCCATAGCCAGAAGAGTCCTGGCGTCCTCGAACTCCCCTATATCTGCCAGAGCCATGATCGCCGGTCCCCGGCAGTCCTTGGCCTTTTTTACGGTCTTGGCTGCTGCTCCATTAAGGCCCCGGAGGTCGAGGTGGATTATATCAAGCTCGCTCTCCTGAAGCTTTTCGAGCAGCTCGTTGGAGAGGTCCTCCGGCCTTATCCGGAGGGATAGTGTGACTCCGCAGCGCTTCAGACGTGGGATCAGCTCAAGAAGACGGACAGGGTCTCGAATCTTGGATAGTCTCAGATCGAGAAGGCAGAGGTTTCGGCTGGCGAGCCTCGCAGCCTCCATTAGAGGCTCATCCTTCGAGCATGTGGCAGAGAGGCCCAGGGCTCCAACCTCCATTCCCCTTTTCTCGATCTCTCCATAGCTCTCTATGCTATTTTGCATCTCCTCAAGGGAGATATCATCCAAATCAAAACCGTCGAGCAGGAGAAGTCCGGCATCTACTCCGGCCTCTGGATGTTTATGCGAAGAAATAACGGCAATGGGACTATCGATATGCAGATATCCTACTTCAAGCATCGCCCTCTTGATTCGCGTCTTGAAGATATCAGCCTTTCGATGAGAGACCCAGATGAACGAAAAATCCGTCCCATCAATTTCCACTACTTCTTGGCATCATTGAACTCTATGTCCTTTTGGGTCTGGAAGGAGCCTGTGTACTTCTGATCCGCCTTGATCTTCTTGAAGAACTTGGCATATCTGGTCTGGATGTTCCAGGTTCCGTCGAAGGCCTGATCAGTCCTGTAGGATAGGGTATTGTTGACAGAGTTGTTGCTGCTCACACTGGATGTCTCGCTCCTGTCAACGTGGCTGAGATTGAACCTCTCTGTGACTGAAGCTCCAAGCCCTCCATGAAATGTCGGTGAGGCTACAGTCTTGCGGCCCTTGAGCTGGCCGTCCGTGAACACAAGATCCTTCTTCTCGGTGAAGTTGTCCATAGATCCTTGGCGATCGATGCTGCGCATGCTCTCCAGGCTGATCGAGCCACTGCCCTTGATCTTCTCATCAAACCTCAAGGTCGATCCTTGGATCGTGTCCGTTATTGAGACCTCGCCTCTCCCTTTTACAGAGGACGACTCTATGAAGAGCATTCCGCTTCCTGAAGACTGAGACGAGACAATCCTCGATGTCCCGACTGAGTTGACGCTGCTCCAGTGGATCAGATAGGGGCCGCCCTCAGCCGTGCTCTCTCCGTCCGAAATCCAGACAGATAGCGGCATATATGTTCCTGCACCCCGACCGGGAATCATGCCGCTCCAGTACCCGTCCTCTACAGTTCCCGACTCGAGGCGAAGAGAGCAGTCGTATACCCTTGCCACCCCGAGCATGTCCGTCTTGGTCAGAGGCATATCTGAGAGGCCGTATTTGACAAGTGCGCTTTTAACGCCTTCTGGGCTCTGAATATGGACTGTAACATTGATTGGCTCATTGGCTGCAGGCTGGGACGGCATGGCATTGACATCGAGAATAGTTATGGCCCCGTGCTCTGAGCCCTTCACACCCTCGATGGATAGCTCATAATTCCGTGAACCGGCTCCATCGCCCCTGCCCTGCGGAGCGAAATCTCGGGAAGAATTCGAGATTGGCTCGTCCCTCTCCTGAGATGATTCCTCTGAATCGCCTAACCCAAGCAGCTTTTCGACATATCGTAGCAGATTTGAGATCCCATCCATTATGGCATTGTTCTGCTGAGCAGCAGCGCTGTCCAGGTCTTTGGAGATCTGAGCTGAGACTGCCCTTTCAGCCTCCTCCTGGACTGGCAGGCTGAAGGGCTGGCTGGTATTGCCGAAGGTGATGTTGGCCCACGCGGTCCCTACCTCTTGAAATCCACCAGTTGTCTGCTCCTCGGTTCGGGAAAGCTCTTGCATCTGCTCTGGAGGGGCTATCTTGATGCTGAGCTCCGAGCTTCCTCTTACAGATGTCCTATCCGCCGTGAAGCCCTCTGCTGTGATTGTGTCTTGTATATCATCAGTCACAGTCTTCTCTGCCACCACAGTCGCCTGCCTCTTGGGACTTAGGAAATCAATGCTTCCCAGAGGCCCAAACGTCTTGCTGATTACGAACACATTTGTCAGGGGAATCATTCCGGTGTTTGCAACTGCGCATGTTATCTTGCAGCTCTCGCCTTCTGAGGGAGCCGGCGGGGAGACGCTCGCGAAGACCTTGACGGCCAGGATCACACAGTCGACTTTGACGCTTGCGCTTTCTCTGAGCTTCCTTCCTGACGAATCCACTCCCAGGCCCTCGAACCGGATGCTGCAATTGCCAGAGATCTCGGTCTTGGAGTTAATAACCCGGAACTCGCCTGGAGAGAGCTTGCCGAGGGAAGCTATCGTTGATCCGTTTTGCTTTAAGACCACATCATAGAGGCCATCGTCGCCACTGTTGCTGACCAGGACATTGACCTCGGCCTCCTCGCCAGGGCATGCCTCGACCTCGGAGGGCATGGCCTTGATGACGATTGCCGGCCGTATGGCCTGCAAAAGCACTCCTCCGCTGCAAGAAGCCTCGGAGCCATTTACATTGCGGCCTGTGGCTGTGATATTGATCCATGTTGTCTGGTTCTTGATGTAGATGGCAGCCACATTCACAGACATACCGGGCTCCAGCTCACTTAGAATCCTCTGACCTCCATCGCCCTCGAGTCTGATATTGTAGAGTGTATCCTCGCCGCTATTGTATATCTGCCATGTCACCTCAGCCGGCTCTCCAGGATAGATCCGGACCTGCTCGGGGCTGCTCTGAATCTGAAGAGAGGAGCTGAGTGCCTCCAGGCTGAAGCTCTGGCTGGAGTACACCTCTTCTCCGGAAGGATGTTTTGCGACAGCAGAGACCATATAGTTCAGACTGTCGTTGACAGTCATGCTCTTATTGAGTGACTCATATGAGCCGGCTGAAAGGAGGGCAATTCTTCCTATGAGACCTTCGTCATCTCGGACGATCACATCGGTCAGGTCTTTCTCCCCACTGTTTTCAATACGTATCGGCAGATTGACCCTCTCACCACGGTGAACACGAGAGGGGCCGCTCACAACCAGGTTAAGCTGAGATGAGACGAGCCGGACCTCTAAAGATGTGTTGTTTGTGATCAGATCGCCCTTTGATGTTGAGGCTACAGCGCCAGCCATGAGCCTTGTATCATTGAAAATGGGAAAAGATCCAATCAGATCCAGCTCTTTGCCGGACGTCAGGTAAGTGGTGGATGAAAGCCTTCCTCCGCAATTGATTCGCACATCAGAGAGCTCGCCGGACCCGATGTTCTTTGCAGTGCACACAAAGCCGACGATCTCTCCGGCCCTCCCATCGGACCTATTGACGGATAAGCTGATCATGAGGGGAGAGCCGCTTGTATCTGTTTCGCCTTCAGATGCAAGAGATGATGGGGCCGATTCCGATATCATGGCATCTGCACCTTCGGATTCTGAGAGCGAAAGACTGGATTCGGTAGCAGATTTCGTGCTAAGCCGCGTATCTCCACCAGATCCTGAGCAGGAGGTCTGAGAAGAGTCTGATAGATATTTAGCCCTGGCAAATACCTTATTTCCGTCATTGTCCAGGGCTTCGACCTCAATGTCATTGGGCGAGCCACTCAATGCGAGAATCTTCTTCTCATCGCAATCTAGCAGAGAAATTATGCCAAGAGTTCTTCCCAGATCCTTGACATGGACCTGATGAAGCGGTGATGATCCATTGTTCTCAAGATGGACCTGGCAAAGTTCTTTATCAATATGGACGGTGGCCAGCAGTTCTGAATCATTTCCGGCAGCATCCTGGCCGGAATTTGAGCCTTCAGTCGCCTTTGACTTTGTCTCTTTTAAGGGAGCGGGAAGAGAATCGAGAGCTGATTTTATTTCCAGGCGCGGCGACGGGTCAGAAGGTCCATTGAGATTTATGAGATCAAGCTGGCCGGGAAAGAGATAGAAGAGAGCTGGAACTAGTATAATTAGGAACATGGCTACTCCCAGGAGCGCCGGACTGATCTTGCTGTCAAGCCTCCCCCGAGGTAGTCTGCGCTTAAAGCTACCTCTCCTCATGCTGCTACTCCCTTCCTTCCCCTTTAGAATATCCCTTGCAGCCGCCGCAAGACGGCCGACCATATGCGGATCAAATGGATCGGATACCTTTTACAACCTTTTTATATTTCTATCTATAAATGCGTTTCGGATGTCTGGGAAAAAGACGGGACCTGCATAATCATGGTTTTATACCCGAAGAGATATATTTGGATGCATGGATACAATCCTGGCATTCTTGGCAGCAGTGATCCTCATAAGCCTTATCATAACAAGGCTCGGCCCTTTTTTGAGCCTGATCATATCTGCCATCGTCTTCGGCCTATTGACCGGCATGGTCGGAGAGCTGCCAGGATACATCTCAGCCGGACTTTCCAAAATATTCTCTTCACTGGCGATAGTAGTATTTTGCGGCGCTCTGCTAGCTGAGTATCTGCGCAGAACTGAGAGTCTGAATAGAATCGTCATGGATCTCGGAGAGCTAACAGGAGAAGGCCGGCTCCTCTCAGGGGCTGCCGGATATCTCATCTCCTTGCCTGTGATGTGCAGCATCACAGCCTATATGATGCTTGAGCCCATAGCAAAAGGCCTTGCGCAAAGGGATGGCATGGATCCTAAAGGCGCTCTCTTCATGACTGCAGCCTGCTCAATAATCTCATTCAACCTCATATATCCCTCTCCAGTGATGATAACTCTCTCCTCAGAGCTTTCAGCGGACCCACAGGCTCTCCTCATGCGATCCATCCCCATATCTTTCATCTTATTCTTACTGAGCTATTTTCTTATGAAGCACCTATTTCCTGAAAGAGAGACCGCCGGAAAGAGATCTGCACATCCTGAGATGAGCAGAGGTCGTGCCTGGGCCCCGCTGATCTTGCCCTTTGCCCTGATGCTGCTGGGCGGTTTGCAAGGGAAGCTCTCAATCCTCTCTGATCCACAAATTGCGCTTCTTTTGGCTGCAATGATCTGCCTGGCACTTGAGAGAAAGAGGATAACAGAATTGGTTCATTCTGCCTCAAGACGATCTGGAGTGATACTTCTCGACCTATGCGGAGCAGGAGCCTTTGGATATGTGATAGCAAAGAGCGGCCTTGTTTTGGAGATCTACGATCTGAGCAGGTTCCTGCCCGCTCTTCTCCTGCCACTCGTTCTCTCAGCAATACTCCAGTTTGCCCAGGGGTCGAGGGTTGTAACAGCCGCAGTATCATGCCAGATCCTGGCCGACTATCCTCTTCCCTTTGAGACGCTTGCCTTGCTGATTGCATCAGGAGCCTTTATCTTCTCATATGTCACGGACCCCTACTTCTGGCTTATCAAGAGTTCAACTGGTGCTGACATGAAGCAAATGGCCAGAGGATATACTCTGCCTCTGAGCCTTTTGGGACTTGCAGCATTTGCTCTTGCGGCGATGTTATCGATCTTCGATTAACGAGCCCGGGCAGGCTTTCATCCAGAAGCCGGGCTGGGGACGCCGGGGGATTCATTTCAGAAACGGATGAGGCTTTGGAAAAGGTCGCACTCTCTCAAGAGAGATGACCCCCGGACCAGGAAGGGCAGAAAAGAGGTATGCTTAGCAACAGATCATATCATGAAGTAAATTATTAATTTCTTTGGTTTTTCAATATGACACCTAATCATCTGCGAAAAACTCCTATATAAGACATTTCTGTAAGGTTATACAGTAAAATTTATATATGATCAGACATAGGTATAATATGGACCCGGGAAAATCATGCAATTCTATACCATCCATCCCCTCAATTAGATTTTTCGTCCGGGTCCTCACTATAGATCCTGTAAGTGTCCCAAAAGCATCTGCTTTAAGTCTCCGTCCCTGCCATGATATGAGCATGATAGATATTGAAACTGGCAAGCGAACCGAGGCTCTTGATATAACCTCAAAAGTAAGCCAGGCCCTGCTGGAGAGCGGGATCAAGAGCGGCATATGTATTGTCTATTCTCTTCATACAACAACAGCCCTGACGATCAACGAGGCCGATGATGCATTGATAAATGACATCTTGAGCCTTTTAGAGAGGATTGCTCCAAAGGGAGCGGGCTATGAACACGATCGCGGCGACGGCAATGCTCATGCCCATTTGAGGGCCGCATTGCTTGGAAATAGTGCTACAATTCCAGTTGAAGACGGCAGGCTGGCTCTGGGCACCTGGCAGAGGATCATATTCCTGGAATTCGATGGCCCCAGAAGAAGGAGGATCTTTGTCAGAATAGTCGTCGATTGATGCAAAGAAATGTCAATCTGACATTCAGCTAGAAAATCTCGAATCAAGCAATTCCAGAAAAACCCAGGCTGAAGGCGAAAGAGAGATGCCGGGCATCTCTTCGCTATGCATCAGCGCCTTTTTATTTGAATATGGCTGTGCCTGTGCTCAATGTCAACTCCTTAAAAGCCGCCATAAGCTCCTTTGTGATCGGGCCGGGCTTGCCTGTGCCAACGATCCTGCCGTCGACCTTTGTGACTGGCGCAACCTCAGCTGCTGTGCCTGTGACAAAGATCTCGTCTGCGGTGTAAAGGTCAAAGAGTCCCAGCTCCTTCTCCTGGATGGGATTTCCACGGAGTTCGGCAAGCTCCATGACCGCCTCTCTGGTTATGCCCTTGAGGTTGTTGATTGTGTATGGTGTAAAGATAAGTCCATTCTTAATGACAAATATATTGTCACCACTACCTTCAGAGACAAGACCCCTGGAGTCGAGGATGATCGCCTCATTGCCTCCTTTTATATTGGACTCGATCTTGGCCAGGATGTTGTTGAGATAGTTGAGGCTCTTGATGTTTGGTGGCAGGCTGTCGGGAGCGTTTCTGCGAACCGAGACGCTGACAGCCGTCAGGCCGACTTCGTAGAGGTTCCCGTACATTGCTCCCCATTCAACTGCTATGATGATGACAGAAGCCTTCGGGCATTTATTGGGATCGAGCCCCAGGTCGCCATATCCACGGCTGACTATGGGCCTGATGTAAGCATCACGGAGGTTGTTCTTTCGGAGCGTCTCAAGGATCGCCTCGCACATATCCTCCTGGCTCAGAGGGATCTTGAGCATGATCGCCTGGGCCGAGTCGAAGAGCCTCTTGACGTGGTCCTCAAGCCGAAAGACCCGCCCATTGTAGGCCCTTATCCCCTCGAAGACGCCGTCTCCATAGAGAAATCCGTGATCGAAGACCGAAACTGTAGCCTGTTCCGGAGGAACAAACTCTCCGTTAAGATAAATCAAATTCATAGAGATCCCATCGTTGCACAATGGCTGAGGATAAATGCATTTTGATAGTTAAATGAATCGATGGATTTATTAGCACGGGAAGGAAGGATGGTGCCTACATTTTGCGGGGTTTGGAGCCTATGGCAAGACTTGGTTTCGTCGTCTCGGAGTTCAATAGGGATATTACATATCAGATGGAGCTTTTGGGCAGGGAGCACGCCCGGTTCCTGGGAGCGGAGGTAACAAGCGTCGTTTATGTTCCAGGCGTCTTTGATATGCCCATCGCTGTGAAGAAGCTTCTTCGTCGCGAGGACATAGATGCTGTTGTTACCATCGGCTGCGTGATTCAGGGGGAGACCGCCCATGATGAGGTTGTGGTCTCCCAGGCTGCCAGAAAGCTGATGGATCTCTCTCTTGAGTTCGACAAGCCCGTACTGGGCCCAAGATGTCCAGGCCCGACGCCCACAAGCGCGTTGACTACGCCAAGAGGGCGGTCGAAGCGGCTGTCAAGCTTCTCCAGAGGCTGGGAGGAGATTAAGCAATGGTCTCAGCCAGGATGGCCTCCATTCAGGAGTCCAGCACCATGAAGATCTCGGCCATGGCCAAGAAGATGGCTGCTGGCGGCCAGGACGTCATAGACATGGGGGTTGGAGAGCCTGATTTCGACACCCCGAAGTATATCGTCGAGGCTGGATGCAGCTCCATCAAAATGGGCGAGACGCGCTATGCTCCGACTGCCGGGATACCGGAGCTTCGGAGGATCATAGCCGAGAAGCTCGCCGGGGAGAACTGTCTTCCCGTCACTCCTGACGATGTGGTGGTGACTCCTGGGGCCAAGATGGCGGTGTTCGCAGCCATTCAGGCGCTG
>JBFYLF010000081.1:0-6527 GCA_041305505.1 Methanothrix sp.
GGTGATATCAGGGTCACAGCCAAATCCTGAATGAATGTATGAGAAATATCTACCGACACATTCAGATCCTTGACTTTGATGGACTGCGATATGGCTATTGTGCTTATGACGCCCTTTGGATCGTTGTCAGGAATGTCAAGTCCAGGCGAAGAAGATCCTCTGGCCATATTCCCAATTGTCTTGATTCTGATCTTCCAATCGTTGAGCCGCCCTGTGTCGGATGCCCATCTATCTATGACTTTCAAGATCCATTGACCTCGTACGCTCTTTCCCTGAAGCTGCTGCAACGCAGGGATTCTCGCCGCATCATAGGTCTCCACCAGATTGTCGGCCCCGCCACCTGTGCCGTCATGGAGCATGCGCCCTGAAAGGTGTGAGTGATATTGATCGAGATGCTTTCAAAGGATTGTATTGTGCCATCTTCATCTATAATAATAGAACTCGCAATTCCATTCAAGTCGTGATCCGGTATAGCAACTCCCGGAGCGGCGCTCCTCTCGATGACATTGCCCTCATGACCTCCCTGCATATCGGCCTTCACCATCTCCAGGGCTCTCAAGGCATTGATCCGCCCAAATCCATACTTGAGGCTGTAGCCGTTTGCATAATTGCCTCTTTGAGGATCGATCTTATCCGCTGAATCTCTCATATACCGCCTCACCTGATCCCAGGTGAGATCAGGATTTAGGGATAATATCAGCGCAGCGACACCAGCTGCCAGCGGCGTTGCGGAAGAAGTGCCTCCAAAAGAGTTCGTATAAAGGCCTTCTGCATCTCCTTGATTCACATTGCCTATGTTGAACCCTCGTCCACGAATTGCTACGTCAGTCGTGAAAATTCCCTTTGTTCCTCCATTGCTGGGTGCGACAAAATCGATGCCCTCCCCATAGTTGCTATAGTATGACAATACACCCTGATTATTTGATGCCCCTACAGCGATGGCTTCGGGAACGCTCGAAGGAAAGGATATATAGTCGTTCCCGACGGGACTGGTGTTTCCGGTAGCCACGAATACGGGACACCCCTTCCCTCCTCGCCCGATCCTGATGACATCTTTGATGGCCTGGCTGACATTGCTGGATGGTGACGTGCTCCAGCTATTGCTGAGGACATCAGCCTTCTGCCCTGCATAGCGAATGGCGTCTGCCAGAATATTGCTTGGCACCATATCGTTGCCCATGAATATCTTCACAGGCAGGATCTTGCACATCGGAGCCATTCCCGAGACGCCACGGTCATTGTTTCCAACTGCCGCGGCTACACCGGCGCAGGGAGTCCCGTGGCTATCATTGCCATCCAAATCATCGTAGGGCGGCGAGAACTTTTGCGGCCTGGGATTGTCATTATCGCTAAAGAAGTTCCAGCCGTTGACATCCGGGTCGGCGGGGTTGGGATTCTTCCAGATATTCGCCTGCAAGTCCGGATGCTCGATGTCCACGCCATCGTCAATCGCTGCAATGACTATGCTTGGAGATCCCTTCGTTATATCCCATGCATCTCTTGCCCTGACATCCTCTCCGGCCAGTCCGCCCTCCTGTCCGGTGTTATGAAGATGCCACTGCTCATGGAAATACTCGTCATTCGGCATCGCCGCCTTCTTTGTCTCGGTGACGAAATTCGGCTCGGCAAATTCAGTCAGATCTGAGTTTTGATATCTATTGGCAGCAGCCAGTACATCTTTGGGATCTTTTAACCTCAAGATGAATTGATTCTGGACGAAACGGTTCTTCTCAATGATTTCGGCATCGTTCTCTGTGTTGATGCGCTCTATTGCATCAGGAGTGGTGCCGCTCTTGAATCTGACTGTGATTTCGTCCGTGGCAACCAAACGGAGACCAGATTTCGGTTCCCTGAAGACTGGAACAACAAACTCAACATCTTTGTCGCACTCTAGACTCTCTAACGACGAACTCACATCCGCCAATCTTCTGGATTGAGGTAAGGTCACAATGACAAGGCGGCTCTTGGGCAAATCTTTTCGTTCCTCGACATCATCAAGGCCCGGCTGATCTGATAGCTTAGCCGCCATCGCTCTCGTTGATACATCCTCTTTGTATTTTATCGCAAAGCTATCAGGAATCCTGTTAAGCTTTACCTTCTTACCGTCCGCATAATAAAATTCGCTGTCCTCAACTGGCATCAAGAATCCCCCAACGGATACAAATAATTAACTATTAACTGTGTTATTCCAGGTAATATATCTTTCTGCTTGGACAAATTTTTTTGCTGAGAGCTAAACACCGATTATCTCTTCCTCTAAAACTGCTCGATAGATGCCCGTTGCCACCCCGACGGCAGCGGGCGCCAGGAAGAATCCTGCTATGCCAGCCACAAGCCCGCCTCCAAGGAATGCCAGCAACACGAGGAGGGGGTGCAAAGAGGACCTGGCATAGACTATGTAAGGCCGGATGACAAGCTCAGCTATATGGACCAGCACTGAGGCCGCCAGAAAGAAGAGCCAGGCATCAAGAGGGCCGATCTCTATGTACCGGCCTACTGTTGTTGGTATGAATACAAGCCATGTCAAAAAGGGAACCATCCCCGCCAGAAAGACTATGCTGGCCATGGCGAATGGGCGTGGGACCGAAAAAATATAGAAGATGGCAACCGAGGTGATTCCTCCGGCAATCGCAGTATAGATGCTGCCCGTGTAGACACCGCTTAAAATGCCGTCTATTTTCTGGAGGCATCGCATCTCAAAGCTCTCATCGGATAGACCAAAGAGATCCCTTGCCGCCCTGACTATTGCCTCCCCATCGAGCAATAGAAAGTAACAGACGCAAAAGGCAATCAATAGGTTGATCAGCCACAAAGTGATGGTCGAGCCGACCTGAAAGACCGGCAGACTTGCAAGCAGATTGAGGCCCATTCCCATAATATCCGTCATGCCCCGGGAGATCTCGTCCAGGATGACCTGGGGAATACGCAGCCACGATATAAACTCGAAGATGAGAGAGACTATGTCCTGCTGATGTCCTTTCAACCATTGTATCTGATTTGATGTCTCAATGATTCCGGCTGCAAAGATAATTGAGAGGGGTACAGCTATGCAGACTATGGCAAAGAGTGACCCGGTTCGCCTGCGCATCTTGAATAGATCTCGGACAGGCCTTCCGACATAGGCAAAGACGAAACCCAGGACCAGTCCGTCAAGAAGCGGCCAGATGTAATAGGAGAGCAGGACTATGAGCACCAGGGTGAAGGCAATCAGCCAATTTCTCTTGCCAAGCTGGCACGTCAGGTCGAGCGGCATGAATGAGACTGCAGTATCCATTTCAGAGGATATCAAACTTTGGAATGGATGGATGCGAGGGGCAGCGAATCTGGCTTTTTGAAAGAACGCTGCAACAAAGGGCTCTGCACTTCATTCATCGATCTCGGTTGGCGTTCTTCTGGAGAAGATGCTTCCCGTCCTCGATGGGAGGAAGCTTGATGCCATGGAGAAGATGGGGCCGATTATCATGCCCGATCCGGCCAGAAGGGCCATGGTCCCTAGGACCGCCAAAAGGGCTCTCTGAAGTATCCCTGCCTCTCCTCTAGCCAGACGAATGGCTGCAACGCCTATTAGAGCATGGAAGACTGCGATTGCCAGGGTTATGTAGACCTGTGGCCCGAATGGAGCGCGGGTCAGAGAGAGTGTCATCTGATTGAGGACTGAGGCGCTTGTGGCCAGAAAGAGGAATCCAGCCAGTGATCCGGCAAGGCAGAAGGAGGTCCGACGGTTGCCATGCCAGAAGAAGATCAATGCTATGATAACTGCTACCAAATAGGGAACGAGGATGACTCCGATGCTCTGGCCCTCCCAGATATAGACGGAGATAAGCCTGATGGGTGTGCTTATCCGATCCGAGAAGCTGCTCTCCTCAATAAAACCCAGGCCCAGGCCATAGTGGCCAATGCCTCCTCTGTGCCAGAAGCTCTCGCCCTTCTCAGATACTTCAACACTGCTTCGGACGGCTGCATAGTAGACTGCCGTCTCTGGAGCTGTGATATTGATCATAGATAGCTCTATGAAGCTGCTGGGGCCAAATGGCTCGTAGGTCGCAGCCCGGGCGCTATTCCCTTCTGCCCTCAGAAGCCCGAGGTCAGAGGCGAACCCTGGCAGGTCAGGAAGGCCTGCAGCACCTATATCTTCCTTGAGGCCCGGGCCCATGAGCAGTAGTTCTGGCTGGAAATCGGCCTCATCCATGTCCGCGGACTTGAAGAGAGAGAGACGAATCCGCTCACCCTCCTCGATCTCGAAGCTATAGTAGTGTACAGCATCGTTCTGCAGGCTGCCGTAGAGAGCCCAGGACTTGATTGGGTCAGAGATATGCATGGCATTTGAGATATCCTCATTTCCACCAGCCATCAGCGGAATGTGCGCCGAGGCTGTGACGGTCAGAATGAGGATGGATGGCAGAAGCATTGAGATGAGACGACCGATTGAGAGGAAGACTGATTTCACAGACGCTTCAAGAGGCACTACCTGTATTCAATATTTTTCCTTGCCTGAAGACAACTTCAGAAGAGCGTCTTCATAGCAGCGCTGGGCCCTTTGGCTGAAGCTGACTGCTATGACCTGAATTTTGCCTTCCCCCTCCTTCTGTCCCAGGAAGGAGAGACACTCCCTGAGAGCAATGCGGCATGCCCTTTCCATGGGAAAACCATAGGCTCCGGCGCTGATTGCCGGGAAGGCTATGCTTTTAATGGAATGGCTCTCGGCCAGGGCCAGGCAGCTCTGATAGCAACGGGCAAGAAGATCGTCCTCGCCATAGCCGCCACCCCGCCAGATGGGGCCGACTGTATGAATGACCCATTTTGCAGGAAGTTTGTAGCCTCCGGTGATCCGGGCTTCGCCAGTAGGGCAGCCTCCTATGCGGCGGCACTCCTCCAGAAGCCCTTTTCCCGCTGCCCGGTGGATGGCCCCGTCCACGCCACCGCCGCCCAAAAGTGAGTTGTTGGCGGCGTTGACTATGGCGTCAACATCAAGCGTTGTGATATCTGCCATGACAAGGGAAAGCCTGTCGTTATGGCTGGGACTTTTTTCCTGATCTCGTGCTTTGGCTTGTCCAGTATTCTGCATATTCATTTCCCATATACAGCTATTGCTTGGCACATAGATAGAGGCCCAGGAATCCATGTTTATGCTCTGTTCGGACTATACCAAATCCGGCCCTCTCGATCATCCCTTGCATGATCCAATCCAGAGTAGAATACTCATTTCTCACGTGATCGGCCATGATACGAGCAAACTCATCTCCGCCAGTTGTTTTAGCTCGGACGACGAATTTCTCGAAGTAATCTCTATAATTTTCAATATCAAAAGAGTAGACCACATCTCTAAGGCAAAACTTGCCGCCTGACTTCAGCATATCTGCAATGCGTAGTAAGGCTATCTGCTTCCAAAAGTCTGGAAGATGATGCAGAGCGATTTGAGTTACTACTGCATCAACAGGATCTCCCTGATGCTCATATGTGAGAAAGCCTCCAGGAAGGAAATCGACATTTTTTATGCCCCTTGCCTCAGCTTTCCTTTTGGCGTATTTCAGCATTCCAAGAGAGAGGTCAACTGCATAGACCCGCTCACAGCGGCCTGCCGCAGCCAGAGCGAACTCTCCGGTTCCGCTGCCGATCTCTATGACGGTATGATCGGCTTTGATGTCCAGAAAATCCAGGATCTCATCGATCTCTCCCTGGATATCCCGGTGCTTTTTCATATTCCTGTCGTAGTCTTTGGCAATTGCATCAAAATCTGCACCCGGATGGCCGGGCTCATGATACTGCCAGATGGGTGTGCACATCTTCCAGGTCTCCTTAAATTAAGCTGCGACTTAACGGTTCTTTGCTCTTTTAAAATCCTGCTCAATTGGCTCTAATTCTCAAAGGATTGATCCCTGCAGAATGCTTAAAGGTTTTCCGAAGGCTTGTGCATATGGATCAATCCGGTTTGATTCTGATGACTGAAATTCCTCTGATCTTCTCCGCAACAGCCTCGTCCGAAGCATTGGAGGGATCGAATCCATACAAAGAGCTGCTCAGGCCGCTGCCCTTCATTAGCAGCCTCATCGCCTCCACCCTCTCTTTGCCGTCTGTGACCTCTTCCCCGTGGCCTGAGAGACGACCCACGGGCAGGATTATCTCGACCCTCGGATTTGCCAGCAGGTTCAGATACCACTGCCCCTGCATCTCCCGTCCTTGGTAGCAGTAGATCTTTCCGTCCCACCACACGTAGCTCACTGGCGTATAGCGCATCCTCCCAGTCCTCCTGCCCAGGATTCCCAGGACCATTATGTTGCCTGCAATTGGATTGGAGATGATCCACCCAAGGCCCGCTTTGAAAGCAGGAACGACGATCAGGCGGTTGAGGATACGAAAGACCGCCCTCATTAAACCTTTCCGGGACATATTCCACCATTTTAGACTATATTCAAATCTGATTATATAATTTTTATCGTAATACCCAGAGGCTTGTAACTTGGAGCCAGGCGCGGATCATAGAAGGCTATTGCCCGCGGCGGGCGAGGCGTGCTAGCCTGGTGCAGGGC
>JBFYLF010000082.1:0-6303 GCA_041305505.1 Methanothrix sp.
ATAGTGAATGGGTAAAACATAATCTTGATCGTGATGCCAAGCGCGGGATTGCACGGGGTGAAATGGTTAAATTCTTAAAAAAGTATCTTTCCGGGGATATTTCTACTGAAGAATTTAAATTGGAATTTGATCGGCGCACTAGACGAGAGTGGGATCTTTTTGGCCTAAAGGGCATGTCGGGAGCGATGTTCCTCAATATGCTCGTTAAGTACACTCCAGATGCACAGGTTCTATCGAACCATCTCAAGTTGGTCCTTCAAGTTCCAAAAAGCTCCGAACAAGGCCGTCAGATGATGGCGAATTTCATTAGCTTCATCAATAATCTTATTAAATCCGGCCAAGTTACAAGACGCCAATTGCAGCCGTCACGTGCTCCCTTTTTCATCAGCGCCTGGTGGCATCTGCAAGCCTTAGAGCAATGGCCAGTATTTTATATATCGGCAAGAAACGCTCTAGCAAAAGATGGACTCTACAGTCCTGCACAAGATCTAACTGATGATTATTTCACCTTTAGAGATGCGTTCCTGGCTCTGGCTTCTGGATTGGAGCTAACTTCCTGGGAATTGGAGCACCTATGCGTATGGTATGAAGCACATCCACAGGGTCCCAAGATCCAAATTGTCGCCAAGCCCCCAGATGAACCAGAAATCATCAATGATTCTCCAGCCCCAACTCACACACAGGTGCAATGGCTACTTGCCAAAATCGGAAGAAAATTAGGTTGTCATATCTGGATCGCAGCTAATGATCAAAACAAGGAATGGCAAGGAGAACGACTTAGCGATCTCAGCCTTAAAGATATGCCTCATTTAGGAATGGTTGATTCAGAGGTTCAGCGCAGAATCGGCCTAATAGATGTCCTTTGGATAAAGGGTAATAACCAAATTGCAGGAGCTTTTGAAGTCGAACAAACGACTTCTATTTACTCAGGATTATTGAGGCTGTCTGACCTTGTAGTTTTAGTCCCTATCCTTAACTTCCCACTGTACATAGTAAGCCCCAGGAGCCGCATGGAACAGGTAAAGCGTGAACTCTCACGGCCTACCTTCCAATACTTAGAACTACATAAGCGGTGTGGATTCTTCGCTAGCGAGGATCTATTGAGGGAAGCGGAGAACATAATGGTTTGGGCAAGTGATCCATCTGCAATCAACAGGCTGGCTTTAAGAGTGGATGACATAATGGATAGCAGAGAAGTTACTGATAAGCTTGATAAAAAATAAGATCTTATGTTTTAGAGCAGGCAGATATCAGAGCGTCACTAGGAGGACGCGACATTGGTAGACCTCTTTGGCAAGAAGAAGCTGGAAGAGCGCATCCTGGAGCTGGAGGCTGAAAAAGCCAGGCTGGATGGAGAAAAGGAGGATCTTCTGCGCACCCTAGAGAAGCGGGAAGAGAGGATCAAGAGGCTCTCTTCTGCAATCCAGGAGGCCAATATCGCTCTTAAAGCCGCCGAGCAGAGAGCTGCCGCTGCCCGAGCATCACCGGCTCCGGCGGCAGAGGCCAGGGAAGAGCTGCCCGAAGAGCAGAAGCCCAGTGCCAGAAAGCTCGCCACGCGGGAGATGAATTCTCTTTTGGAGAGGCTGCATGCCATCCGCTCTCCAAGGGAGGACCTCCTGGCGGTTTATTATCCCGGCCCCCTTCCCGAGGATGCGCTGCTGCCCGAGCCACTCAAGAAAGCAGCTTCAGCCGTCAAATCCAGGCGAGGCGGGATAATCCTGCACAGCCCTCAGCTCTTCTCTCTGCTGCTAATTCCGCCTTTTCCCATCAAGGATAGCAATTCTCATGAGGGGATCGCCTTCTATCTTCAGCCGATCCGGGAGATGATGGACATGCCGGTTCTCGTCGTCTCTGCTCACGCCGGGGACACATTCCTGGGCGTCTCCTTGAGCCGGGATAAATTTGAGGCAGAGGAGTTGGTGGAAAGCTCGGTGATGGGCAGGCACAGCAAGGGCGGCTGGAGCCAGAAGAGATTTGAGAGGCTGCGAGAGGAGGATGTCAAGGTCCACCTCGATCTGGTCAGAGAGAAGCTCGATGCCATGATGGTCAAGTACAAGCCCCTGCTCAGTTATGTCCTTCTATCCGGAGAAGAGGGCCTCCTCCGCCAGATAGCATCCTTTATCGATCTTCCCATGGTCGAGAGGGCGCTGCCCCGGATCGACCCCCGTGAGACCGATTTGATTTTGGACGAGGTTTACGGATTTGTTTGCTATCGAATCGATATTTAGAATGGGATTAAAATCCAGAGGAGAGGAGTGCAGCCTTGGGCAGCAGATCTGAGGAGACAAAAGTGCCGGAGGACCCGGAAGAGCTCTCCCGGGCCTGGGACTGGCACATCAGGAGAAAGGCAGCCTGGAGCGGCGAGGCTTCGGAGGAGATGCTCGACCTCCTGTCCAGGGACCGGGTGCAGTGGGTGAGGGAAGCTGTGGCCGGAAATGCCCGCACCCCTGCGGCCGCTCTGGCCCGGCTGGCGGAAGACAGCTCAGGATTTGTGCGCTCTGCTGTAGCTCTGAACAGCCGGGCATCAGCCGGGATCCTTGAGATGCTGGCATCCGACGAGATGGTGGACTATGACTGCACACTGCAGAAGAACCGCTACCTCGTCAAGGAGGCCGTGGCCAAGAGCCCAAACATAGATACTGCCACCCTGGACCTCCTGGCAAGGGACTCTGATGAGCATGTGCGCGCCTCTGCTGCATCCAATCCTCTGCTCTCTGTGCAGTCCATGGGCAGGATGGCAAAGGATGTGTTCTGGGAGGTCAGAAACAACATCGCCCAGAATCCGTCGACTCCGGAGGAGCTGCTGGCCTGTCTCTGTGCAGACCGGATCATGGATGTTCGGGCCACGGCAGCCGGCAATCCCAGGACTCCGGCTGAAGCTTTGGCAGCTCTGGCTTCGGACAGGAGCTGGGAGGTGAGGGAGGCTCTGGCGCGAAATACCGCTCTCGAAGGCATGATTCTCGATGAGCTGGCAGGCCACTGGTCTTGGATGGTCCGGGCGGCGGTGGCGGAAAATCCCAAAACGCCTGCACAGACGCTGAAGCGGCTGGCGGAGGATCAGGATCAGAGCGTGCAGAAGGCGGCCAGAAGCCGAATCGATTAAGCTGAGCATTTGGTGTGATGGGCAAATTAGGTTTTTGGGAAAATTTATAGCTTTGAAGCACCATTACCACCTGCAGGCAATTGGGGAATGGGGGAATAGTTGCAATTGACAATGCCCAAAGCCTACAGTTAGCTCTCAAGTCAAAGATCTGAAAATGGAGGCTCAAGAATTGAGTTCAAAGCTAATTCTCTGGATGTGCCTGGCGGCTCTGGCTATGTGCGTCGCCGCCTCAGCACAAGACAGCTCGCTTCGGGTTATAGGCGTTGGAACCGTCCTGGTTCCTGCTGACACGACAATCATTGCCATTGAGGTTCAAAACAGCAGCGCCAATTTATCTCAGGCTTTTGAGATCAACTCATTGCATTTGAATCAGACTGAAGATGCCCTTCTGGCTGCCGGGGTCAAGAGAGAAGAGATCGATCCATCGAGGTCTCGCGGCCACATCTCATCTCATAAGGCCGTATGCAGTAGCGTCAATAACACCACAAGCTGCCGCAAGGCGATGGTCAACGCGGCCACAATGCAGATGCTGGTAAATCTGAAGACCTCAGATTCAAACCGGACAGAGGAGGTGATTGCTGCGGCAGAGTCTGTCGGAGCAGAGGCCAGCGTATGGGGATACGAATTGAGCGATCCGAGCAGCGGCGTAGATCAGGCCAGGAAGAAAGCCCTTGAAGACGCAAGGGAGAAGGCCGAGTATTATGCCCAAAGCTACGGTCTGACTCTAAGCGAATCGATGGAGATAGAGGAGCAGGAGTACCCTGATATCGAGATGGGCCCTAGCGGCATTTGGGACCGCCCCTGGCGGATGGGCCGGATGCACTGGATGGGTCCATTCCCGATGATGCACAACTTCTGGGATGGCAGCTACATCCCAGGTGGCATGGCTGAGGTCACAGCCTACGTCCGGGTAACCTATAAGGTCCAGACTTCATAGGTTCTGAGCATCAGGCTTTCAAACCTATTTTTTAAAATAGCATGAGATCCTTTTATTGTCTGTAGATTTCAGATCTCATCTCCTTTGAGGAGGGAATTTTCCGATGAATAGGTACGGACTGTATGCCATAATTGCAGCATCATCATTTCTGATATGCTGCACTGCAGGGCAGGGGACGGACGCAAGCCTGCTTCGCATAGATTCACCCTGCGGCTGGACAGAACATCTTGAAACCACACAGGGATCGACATTCTATCTGGTTGTGCTGCCAGGAACACAGGGAGCAGCAACGCTTTACGATCGATATCCAGACGGGACCATTAGGAGCTACAGCTACTTCTTCCTCGGTTACGATCGTCTGCCCTTGTATGCCGATGCTCCTGGAAGACATGCATTCCACTATACCATTGCCGGCAGGCAGAGCAACTCTGTGATAGTGGATGTTCTGGCCGCTCGACTGCCCACTCCTCCTGCGCAGCCGTGCTGCCCGGCTGCTGCCCCTGCTGTTCAGAGGGCGCCTGCTGCCATTCCGGCTCCCGTCCAGGCAGTGGACCTCTCAAATAGTGCTTTCTCAGATCCGGTGATGCTCCAGTACTATCCAATCGGCGCTCACATCATGAAGGATCGTAAGGGGATCGTCATTCCAAAGCGCTCATCTCAGTACCATTTTGGCAGGGATTTCTCCCTTGGGACGATTGACGGAAACTATCCTGGAACGCCTTTCATCCTTCAGTACCTCTCAGATCCTTAAAAGATAGAAGGCTTGGAAGGCTGGATGAAAGATTTCCATGCCGGCTCCATTTTTTTCATTTTTTTCATTCTCTGAAGCAGAGATCTTGAAGCTGGCAGAAAATTTCAGCGCACTCCCTTGCAGCTTCCTCGAAAGAGACAGACGATCCCTGCTGCCAGGAGCACAGCGATGATGCCTGTCAGGAAAATTCCGTCAAAGATACCGGCTCCGCCAATTGAGAGCACCAGCGGCTTTGTCCTGTGAAGCTCCATCGGCGAGAGGGCAGGCAGAATTCCCGGGGTCATAAGGCTCATGAGATCTGCGCCAATCAGTGTCCCCAATGTGCCGCTGATGTACGCCAGGGGCGGAGCCCGGCGAAAGCCGCCTGCAAGGATCAGGCCCATGAGGGCTGCCAGGAGGGGCGAGAGCCAGACCGGCAGTACTATTCCCTCGCCAGGGATTACCGCGGCAGCATCGTATGTGATTATGGCCACGACAGCCAATCCGATAAGTGCTCTGCTGAGCTTGACCTGATTGTGAAGTATGAGGTGGGCTGATATGAGCAGAGGAATGATGCAGCCGCCAAGGTTTACCGCCAGGATGAGGGGATGGAAATTATGGGCAGCATCCAGCGAGAATATGCCCATCAAGGAGACATACCACGAAGGGTAAGAGGAGATTGGGGTTGCAAATAGCTGCAGGTCCACCATGCTTCCCAATATGGAGCCGAATACCGCCAGCGTGGCATGCCAGTGAGTGAAGCCCACCATCTGAAAGGCAGTCTCCGAGAGTCGGAGAAAAAGATAGATGAAAATGAGCGGCGCGACCAGGATCAAGAGCATTATAACCAGGCTTATGGGAAGCAAGAGAAGATCTAACAAGGCCGGACACCCTAGAATCAAATTCCCGCTGATGCTTAATAGAGCTTTCCAGCCTTGCCCGGCTACGCAATGCTTAATTGCCTGCGGGATTTCTGGAAGATGGAAGATCAGATTTCAGGGTGCTATTGTATGAGCATAATCTCCGGAAAAGAGTCTCAGTCCCTCGTGGAAGGAATGATTGACAGCGAGACCCAGACACAGATGTGCGGCATGGAGCTGACGCTGCAGAGGATCGAGCGCTTCGCCTCCTCCGGTGCGGTGGCCTTTGATAACAAAGAGCGGGCGTTGCCCCAGACCGAGGCTCTTGATTTCGACTCATCAGGCTGGATCAGCCTCTCGCCGGGGGCTTACCTGGTCACATTCAATGAGATCGTGAGCATTCCAAAGGATGCAGCCGCCTTCGCACGGGCACGGTCCACATTGCTCCGCTGCGGAGCTAGCCTAGAGACTGCTCTCTGGGACCCGGGCTACCGGGGCCGGAGCCAGAGCCTGCTGGTGGTCTACAATCCGGAGGGGCTGCGCCTCAAGAAGAACGCAAGGCTGATGCAACTGATATTCCTCAGGCTGGAAAAAGAGGCGGAGAAGGTGTATGCTGGGAGGTACCAGGGGGAGAATATCTGAAGGTGTGATTGGTGTGCGATCAAGATACAAT
>JBFYLF010000083.1:0-7664 GCA_041305505.1 Methanothrix sp.
AACTTCATCCTCTTCGACTCCTCCCGCGGCGATCCCAAGAAGATCCTGGCCAGAAATCACCAGTTCCTAGGGGTGAACAAGGCCGTAGAGAAGATCGGCGAGCGCAAAGCGCAGGAGGGAAAGCTGGGCGTCTTCTGGCACACCCAGGGCGCGGGCAAGAGCTACTCCATGGTCATGTTCACCCGCAAAGTCCACCGCAAGCTTGGGGGCAACTTCACCTTCCTGGTGCTCACCGACCGTGAGGACCTGGACACCCAGCTCTACAAGACCTTCGCCGGCTGCGGGGTGGTGGACAACGACATCGAGCCCTGCCGCGCCTCCAGCGGCGAGCACCTGGGCCGCCTCCTCTCCCAGCACAAGGCCTACATCTTCATCACCGATGAGGCCCATCGCACCCAGTATGGCACTTTAGCGCTCAACATGAGAAATGCCCTGCCCCATGCCAGCTTCATCGGCTTCACCGGCACTCCCCTCTTCAAGGACGACGAGATCACCCGCCGGGTCTTCGGCGACTACGTCTCCACCTACGACTTCCAGCGGGCGGTGGAGGACAAAGCCACCGTGCCCCTCTACTACGACGCCCGCGGCGAGAAGCTGGGCGTGGACATCCAGGACATGAACCAGCGCATCGCCGAGAAGCTGGAAGACTTTGAGAGCGAAGACATCGATGTCCAGCAGCGCCTGGAGCGGGAACTGAAGCGCGAGTATCACATCATCACCGCCGAGAAGAGGCTCGACCAGATCGCCAGGGACTTCGTGCAGCACTACTCTGCCGCCTGGGAGACGGGAAAGGCGATGCTTGTTTGCATCGATAAGATAACCTGCGTGCGGATGCACAGCCTGATCGCCAAATACTGGAATGAGCACATCTCCGAGCTGGAGAAAGGACTGCCAGCCATCGCCCCAGGCCAGGATGCCGCCTTCCTGGACGACAAGGAGGTCGAGCTGCGCCGCCGGATTGACTGGATGCGAGAGACCCGCTCCGCCGTGGTGGTCAGCGAGGAGCAGGGCGAGGTGGACAAGTTCCGCCGCTGGGGCCTGGACATCATACCTCATCGCAGACGGATTAAGGAAGGAATGGATCTGCCCCAGTCCATGAGGAATAAGCCCCAGTTTCGGGGCATGCAGCGCATCGATCTCGATGACGCCTTCAAATCTGAAGATCATCCTTTCCGCATCGCCATCGTCTGCGCCATGTGGCTGACCGGCTTTGATGTACCCAGCCTCTCTACGCTTTATCTGGACAAGCCCCTCAAGGCTCATACCCTAATGCAGGCAATAGCCCGCGCCAACCGGGTCAATGAGGGCAAGAACAACGGCCTGATAGTCGATTACTGCGGAATCCTGAAGAACCTGCGCAGGGCCCTGGCCACCTTCGCTGGCTCCCGATCCGGCGGAGAGGAAGGCGGCGAGGTCGACCCGGCTAGGACGGAGGAGGAGCTGCTGGCCGGTCTGAAGGAGTCGATCGACCTGGTGCGCTCTTTCCTTTCTGAGCGGCGTGCATCTCTGGATCAGGTCATCCAGAAGGATGGCTTCCAGCGCAATTCCGCCATAGTGGCTTGCAAGGAGGCGGCCAACCAAAACGACGAGACCCGCAAGCGCTTCGAGCCATCAACATCATCTACAAGAGCCTCCAGCAGGACCGCGAGCAGGCGGACATCACCGACATTATGCGCCAGCTCCAAAAGATCGTTGACGATGCCATAGGAGTTCATCCTGGCACCGGAAGCGACGAGACAAAGCCATACGACATCAGCAAGATCGACTTCGACCTTCTTAAACAGGAGTTCGAGCGATATTCCAAAAAGAACACCATGGTGCAGAACCTTCGCCAGGCCGTTGAGACGCGGCTGCAAAGGCTGCTCTCCCAAAATCCCCTGCGGACCGATTTTCAGCAACACTACCAGAAGATCGTCGAGGATTACAACCGTGAGAAAGACCGCCCAACCATCGAGCAGACATTTGAGGCTTTGCTCAAGCTGGTCCAGGAACTGGACGACGAAGAGAGCCGGGCAGTCCGAGAAGGACTGGACCAGGAGTCTTTAGCTATCTTCGATCTGCTTAAGAAGCCTGATCTGAAAGGTGCCGAGATCAATCGAATTAAAAAAGTTGCTGTTGATTTGTTGAAAACGCTAAAAGAGGAGAAGCTGCGAGTCGACCAATGGCGTGACAAGGAAACGACCCGTGATGCTGTGCGGGTGACCATCCGGGACTTTCTATGGAATGATGAGACAGGGCTTCCGGTTGATCTGTATACGGAAGACGATGTAGCCCGAAAAGGGGATGACGTCTTTCGACATGTCTTCTGGGCGTACCCAACATTGCCGTCTCCTTATTATGACGCGGTAAAAGCATGAGTGGTGATTATGGTTGAAGCATCTCCGATTCTGAGTAAGGTAGCCAGAAGTCGACCGCGGGTTAAGCCCCTGATCTGGCTTTGAGCTGGGAGATGTCCTTTTCCATGCGGCCGATCTTCTTTTCCAGGGAGGACCTCAGATCGGTGCGCAGGTCCCGGATGTCCTCCAAAGTGCCGTCCCGGCTCTCTCGCAGCTCCTCAATGACTGCGTCAGATGAGTCGCGAATGGCCTTGACTGTGACCTTCAGATTCTCATCCAGCTTCTCTGTGACTGCATCTCGGCTCTTGACAATCTCGTCCACGATCACATCCTTGGTCTCGTCCAGCTTGTCGATGGTCTTTGATTGCAGCAGAATCATTTGATCTTGCTTCTCCAGCATTTGACTCTGCTTATCCAGCATTTGATCTTGCTTATCCAGCATTTGATCTTGCTTATCCAGCATTTGATCTTGCTTATCCTCCATGCGGATTATGGCGCTTATGCCCTTTCTGAGCTGCCTGGCCTGAAACCTACCAGCGAAAACATCTATGTCCTCGACCGGGCCGCTGTAATCCGAAAAAGCAATAGATGAGACCTCTGCTTTATCCGGCTTCTGTGAGCCTGCAATCTGCTGAAACTCCGCCAGGGCGGCATCTCCTCCATCCAGGCAGACCAGTACCGATGAAATGCCGTCTTCGATTGTATTCCGGGCACTAAAACCGGTCAGTCCCAGATCCTCGGCTACTTCCAGGAGAAACGCACGGTAGCCAACGTCGTGGACCTTTGCCCCGGATATCTTCAGCTTGAGCTTCACATCTATTCCCTTAGCCGCGTAGATGATAAAATTTATGTAACGCTATCCCTGCTGCCAGCGCGAAAGTCCCCATCTGATTGTAGCAGGTGCGCTTTCCGACTCCATATATAATTCCCACAATTCACAGCGTCTCAGGCTCGAACTCGTGCTTGAAGGAGAGTCTGATCCTGACCCGAAACTCCAAAATCCCGCCCTCGACGAGCTTTGCGTCCATCTCCACGACCTCGGCTATCCTCATGTTCGTCAGCGTCCCATCAGCCGTCTTTATGGCATTGCTGACTGCATCCTCCCAGCCTTCGGTTGAGGTTCCCACCAGCTCGATGAAATTATAGACGCTGCTGCCGACAAAATCATCCATACCTTCATAATAGCTCCTCATCGTTGATATATTTTTTTAAAATTCTCCTTTCCGCCAGGCTCAACCATCTGCTTTAAATTATCGGCCGCTGCATCCCCCATCTTGAAAGTGAGGCAGCAGCTTTGATGAGTCGGGGCGAAGTCCAGAGGTATATTGAAGAGAAGTTTCCTGGCTCCGCAGTAAAGAGCAGGATGACCATGCCATGCCGCAACTCCAGGATCTTCCACCTGGACCTCTGCCAGGGGCAGAAGCATGAGCGAATAGTCGCCAAGATCTCCAAAAACCACCGCCCCCAGGAGGTGGCGTCGGAGTATGCCAATCTCTCGCGCTTTTACAATGCAGCCAAGCCAGAGGCATTCTCAGCTCCAAGGCCTATCTTTGTGGATGAAGAGAGGGGAATTCTGGCCATGAGCCATGTGCCGGGATCAAACCTGGCCTATATGCTCCACGAGGTTCGGCCTGTGGGCCGTGAATATCTGAGTCGCGCAGTGGATCTGTCAGCAGCGGCCCTGGCGGAGTATCATGCCATATTCAGGCATAAAGATGGCGAATCCGTCAAGATAGACAGGTCAGCTTCAGAGGATGACATCAACAGGCTACTCGCAAGGAGCCGCTCGATGATAGCTGAATGCAACCTCAGAACGATGGTAACACCGTTTTTCGATTTCACACCCTGGAACATCATAATCGACGGCGCTTCTCGGAAGGGCGGCATGAAGCTCTATCTCATCGACTTTCCGAGAAATGATTACGTGAGCACCCCCCATCTTGACCTGGCCCGCTTCAGGTTCAGCCTTGAGCTGATCAAACAATTTCCGCCTGCCAGGTTCCTAGGCATCAACCGCTGGGATGTCGAATCAACATTCGATAGGTTCCTCTCAGTCTACTCTCGCAAGATGAATGTATCTCTTAACGAGGATGACCTGTTGCTCGTCGCCCGGGCCAGAGATGCCTACATCAGACGAGCCCAGGACCTGGGACGCAAAGGCCGGTGCGGCTGGCAGCCCAGGATAGAGCAGGCTTATCTTCAGACCTTCTCACGGGCATGGCTGGATCAAAAGGGCTCATTCTCCCAGTGGCCTAAGCCCGGACAGCCTCAAAAAGCCTGAATAAAAAAAGATTTGTAGAGCTTTTGTGGAGAGACTATTCCGCTTTGGCTTGTGGTTCGGCTGGCTCTTCCTTCGCTTGCTCTTCCTTCGCAGGCTCATCCATCTTCTTTTTCTGGCCTTTGCCCATTGCCAGCAGCGAGGCCTTGGCCTGGATTCTGGCCAGAGGATAATCGTCCTTAGCTACCTTCTCCAGTGCATCGATCGCACGGTTATCCTTTAGCTCTCCTGCGACCCAGGCAGCTCCTGCCCGAATATCCTTATCAGCATCTTCAAGAGCCTGGATTATGCGCTCTGAGACCGCTTTGCCATAGGCTGATATGGCCACCATTGCATTGCTCTTGACAAGGTACTCCTCGTCCTTGAGAGCCTCGATAAGGGCTTCGAGAGACTCGGAGATCTCGCGCTTGGAGAGGAGGATGATGGCATTGGAGCGCACAAGCATTTGCTTGTCCTTCGTGGCTGCAATCAGCCTCTCAGTCGACCAGCTTGGGTCCGGGAGCACAGCGGGCATGGAGGGCGCCTCTGCGCCACATGTCGGACATGCCTCCTCCATCATCGAACGGGTAACTATCGGCGCGGACCGATCTTCAGTTTTCTTCTCTTCAGATGATTCTTCTTCTGCTTTCTTTTCTTCTTCCATGCCCCTCTGTTTGGCTTTTATTCTACTTCAGCTTTTCCTAAGGCAAAAGCCCTCTTATTCGCCTCAAGGAACCTCTGCGGCACCACATGTGACAGGGACTGCAATATGTTGTCCTCCGGGAGGGGAATGAACCGGGATAAGGCTCCGAGCATGACCACATTCATGGCCTGGGCGGTGCCGGCTTTTGTGGCGAGCTTTGCTCCATCAATGGCAATCACATTACGGCAGACTGCCTTTAGGGCGCCCAGTATCTCCTGAATCGGGGGATACTTTGCCAGGCCGCATGTCACAGTGCCGGGCAGTATCGGCCTTGTGTTGACCAGCATGACGCCGCCCGGTGAGATGAAATGAGCATAGCGCAGCGCTTCTCCGGGCTCAAGCGCAACCAGAAGATCAGCGCCTCCGGAGGGGACCATCGGCGAGAAGCGACATCCTATGCGGGTGTGATTGATCACGCTGCCGCCTCTCTGGGCCATGCCGTGGGTCTCGGCTCCGCAGACTGGCTTATTTGCCAGGACGGCAGCCCTTCCTATCACATCCGATATCAGTATAACTCCCTGGCCACCCACGCCGACTATCACAAGATCGCATTCAGATGTCCTCATGGCTTCACCTCTTGAATGGCAGAAGCAGGGCAGATGGCTGCGCATACCCCGCAGCCTGTGCATAATGAGTTGATCCTGGCAACATCATTCTCAAACTCGATCGCCGGACAGCCGAAGTCCACGCAGATCTTGCAGCCCTTGCAGTCATCGCCGACTTCGAAGAGCCTGGGGCGCTCTCCGCCTTTGCGCGCCTTGATGACACAGGGCCTTCGGGAGATAACAACTGATAAGCCTGCATAGTCACGTGCCCTCTCAAAGCATTCGATCGTCTCATCGATATTGTAGGGGTCCACACACTCCACCAGTCCTGCTCCGAGGGCCCTTGCCAGATCCTCAAGGGAGACTTTGACCGTTGGCTCGCCTGTGGCGGTGACGCCGGTTCCGGGATGGGGCTGGTGGCCTGTCATGGCAGTTGTCGAGTTGTCGAGGATTGTGACTGTGATCCTGGCCTTGTTGTAGGCGGCGTTCAAGAGGCCAGTCATCCCGCCATGAAGGAAGGTCGAGTCTCCGAGGCTGCAGCATATCCCCTCCGTCTCTCCTCCGTGCCTGATGCCGCTTGCCAGAGTAATGCTCGCTCCCATGCAAAGGCATGTGTCGATCGTCCCCATGTTCACAGCCATTGTGTAGCAGCCGATGTCGCTGGGAAAGACTGCATTCTTTCCAAAGACCTTCTTCATGGCATAATATGTGGCCCTGTGGCCGCACCCCGGGCAGAGCGATGGTGGGCGCGGAGGAAGGATGCTAGCAGAAGGAGCGCTCACTGCAGGCCTCTTTGGCCTGCTGATCATCCGGGCTATGGCGTTTCTGACGGTCAGGAAGTCAAGCTCTCCCTGGCGGGGTATGAAACCCTCCTTCCCCAGGATCTCCAGATCGGGCTTGGTTCTCCTCACCAGCATCTGGACCTGCTCCTCCACAACGGGCTCAAGCTCCTCTATGACCATTATCCTCGATACATGATCGAGCATCTTCTGAATCAGCTTACTTGGAAGCGGGTATGTCCCCAAAGAGAGAAGCGATATATCAGCCTCAAGCTCAGCTATCGCCTCCTCTGCATACAGAGCTGCAATTCCAGAGGCGATCACCCCGATCTTTCCCCGGAGGACCAGCCTGTTCCATGCAGCAGACTCAAGGGCCTGTTCGATTCGCTCCTGCTTTGCCAGAAGCTCGCCATGAAGAGGCCGGGCATGGACGGGCAGGGCCACCCTTCGCGAAGGGTCCTTTACGAACCGCCCACTATTTCGCGCCGGCCCAACCTCTCCGATCTCGACGTCCGATCTGGCGTGAGAGACCCTTGTTGTAGGCCGGAGCATGACAGGAATATTGAACCTCTCGGATAGCTCAAAGGCGTAAGCTGCCATCTCCCTTGCCTCTCCGGGATTCTTGGGATCAAGACAGGGAATTCCTGCAAACTGGGCATAACGCCGGGAGTCCTGCTCATTTTGGGAGGAGTGGCAGTATGGATCGTCAGCCGAGATGACTACGAGCCCTGCTCCAACTCCCAGGTATGCAAGCGTCATGAATGGGTCGGCAGCCACATTCAGTCCTACGTGCTTCATGGTGGCAGCGGATCGGCAGCCGGTCCAGGATGCTCCTGCCGCTACCTCCAATGCCACCTTCTCGTTCACAGACCATTCCACGTGTATAGCAGAGTCGCCCTTCAGCTCGACCAGTCTCTCTATGATCTCAGATGAGGGGGTTCCAGGGTAGCCGGCAACCAGGCCCACGCCGGCCTCCAGTAAGCCTCTGGCAATAGCTGCGTTTCCGAGGAGATATTCTCTCACAAATAACCATCCCTTTAATAT
>JBFYLF010000084.1:0-6097 GCA_041305505.1 Methanothrix sp.
GAGCTTGCAGCCATTGCAAGTCCCGCCAGCTCAGGCCGAAAGGTTATGCCGAATGCCGGATAGAGAGCGCCCGCTGCCACAGGGACTAAAAGCGCATTGTAGGCAAAGGCCCAGAAGATGTTCTGCTTGATGCGGGATATCACCTTGCGGCTGAGTTGTATGGCAGCCACGGCATCAAGGAGATCGTCTTTCATCAAAACGATATCCCCCGTCTCAATTGCCACATCTGTGCCGCTCCCAATCGCGATTCCCACATCCGCCTGGGCTAGGGCAGGGGCATCATTGATGCCGTCTCCCACAAAAGCCACATTGCTGCCGCCTTCCTGCATCCTTTTTATCTCGCCGGATTTGTCTTCCGGAAGGACCTCGGAGAGGGCGCGCAAAATTCCTAGCTGGCCGGCAACTGCAAAAGCGCTTCTCGAATTGTCGCCTGTGATCATCACAACTGAGAGATTCATCCTCTTGAGCTCTGATATCGCCTCTCTTGCCGTCTCCTTCAGCCTGTCGGATATCGAAAAGACTGCAGAGCCATGACCGTCCAATCCCAGCAGAAGAGCAGTCCTTCCCTGCTCTTCATATAAAGACGCCTTTTCAAGCATCTGTGCAGGGATCTCTATCCCCTCCTCCGCAAAGAGTACCCGGTTTCCCGCGACGACCTTTCGCCCTTCCACCAGGGCGAGGACTCCCTTTCCAGGCCGGGCCTCGAACCCTTCGGCCTCGGCCAGGTCCAGCCCCTGCTCATGGGCTTTCCTTACTATTGCCTCAGCCAGAGGGTGCTCCGACCCCCTTTCAGCCGAGGCTGCCAGGCGCAGCATCTCTTCTTCCCTTTCCCCAAAAGCTGCAATATCAGTGACATCCGGCCTGCCTACAGTCAGCGTTCCAGTCTTGTCAAAGGCCACGACGTCAAGCTTCTCAGAGGCCTCGAGGGCTTCGCCGCTCTTTATGAGAATTCCTAGCTCAGCTCCCCTGCCTATGCCTACAGTTATTGCTGTAGGAGTTGCCAGCCCGAGAGCACAGGGGCAGGCCACCACAAGCACGGATATGAGGGCTGTCAGTGAGAAGAGGAGAGTATTTTGAGCCACAAAGTACCAGTAGACGAATGACGCTGCGGCTATGAACAGTATTGTGGGAATGAAATAGGATACGGCCCGATCTGCAATCCTCTGAACCTGCGGTCTGGACCCCTGGGCAGCCTCCACCAGTGAGATTATCCTGGCGAGAACTGTCTCTTTTCCAACCCTCGTGGCTCTGATCTGCAAAGAGCCGTTCTTGTTGAGAGTGCCTCCAACGACAGGGCTTTTGAGATTCTTGAAGGCAGGAATGCTTTCGCCTGTGATCATAGACTCGTCTACATAGCTCTCTCCCCTCTCCACCAATCCGTCTGCAGGAATCCTCTCGCCGGGTCTCACAAGGAGCAGATCGCCAGCCTTTACCTCCTCAACAGAGATCTCGCTCTCCAGGCCGTCTCTTATTATGACAGCCTTCTTTGGAGAGAGGCCGATGAGCTTCTCAATCGCCTCAGATGTCCTGCCTTTGGCCCTGGCCTCGAGGTATCGGCCAAGGGTGAGGAAGGTGGCAAGCATCACTGCTGTCTCGTAGAACATGAAGTCAGGCGTCAGGACTATCCCGAAGGTTCCAAGGATGCTCGATAGATAGGCCACTCCTATCCCCATGCTGTACATGACGTCCATATCCAGGACCCTGTTTGATAGGGATCTAAGAGCCGCTTTGAAGATAGAACGGCTGACATAGACGAACACTGGAGCCGATAGGACGAGCATTATCAGCCCCATTGGATCGGGGACTGCCTTATGGTAAGCTATCGGGACGAGCTGGTGCACCGGAATGTACATCAGGGCCATTAGCAGGATGCTCGCGACAAAACCGATTATGATCCGCCGCTTCTTATCTGCAAAATCCTTTTCCCTCTCTGCGTTTTCTCTCTTGCGGTCTGCAATAGCCTCATCGCCTGCAACTCCCAGGAACTGGTAGCCTGCATCTTCGACAGCCTTCTTCATCTCAGACAGGCCCACAATTCCTGGATTGAATGTCACATAGGCCTTCTCGGAGGCCAGGTTCACCCTGGCCTCTACGACACCGTCCAGACTACGGAGAGCTGCCTCCAGAGCAGAGACGCACATGGCGCAGGCCATGCCTCCTATCTTGAGGATCGCCTTCTCATCCACGACATCATAGCCGGCTTTGCGTACGGCATCTTCGAGATCTGCCAGCTTCAGCTTACCGGAGTCGTAATCAACGGTTGCGCTTTCCGTACCCAGGTTGACCTCGGCAGAACTGACGCCATCCAAATTTTTCAGAGCCTTCTCTACAGCAGCACTGCATGCAGCGCAGGCCATCCCAGAGATCTTCAGCTCTGCACTTCTGGTCGCTTTGCCGGCCATTGTATCCTCTGCCAAGGGATTAAATGAACCTCTCAAACCTCTCCTTGCCAACCTTGCATATCGGGCAGACCTCAGGGGGGGCCTCTCGGGCGCACAGGTAACCGCAGACTATGCATCTCCACACCGGAAGGGATAGCTTGAATGCTGTTCCTGCCAGATCCTTCTTCAAGGCGAATTTTTCTTCCTCTCGAATCTCTTCCCGCTTCATCTTCTCCTCAAGGGGAGGTCTTCTCTCAGGGATCGATGAGAGCTCCTGCTTCCCGGCCAGGACTGCCTTGGAGACATAGAGTGCGCAGTAGCAGGCTCCGAAATCCGTCAAGTCGGCGTCCCTGTAGTCGCATGGGCAGATGATATCCTGGTCTTGGTCCTTCTCTCCTGAGGCCAGGCGGCAGGGGCAAGCTCGGTAGCCGTAACGCTTCTCGTTTACCAGGAGTCCGCGAACCAGGCCTCTCACAAAATCGGCATCTTTATTGAGATTGTATCCACCCTGCCTGGCCTGTGCTTCTAGCAGAGAGCACAGCTTTTCCACCTCGTCTAGAGCGGGAGCGTCAGATACTTCCTTCATATGCCAAGCGCCTCCCTGATCTCCTTTTCCTTGAGGCCGACGATGCATCTCTCGCCTATTAGAAGTGTGGGAAAGGATGTGCTGGGATTGTACTTCTTGACCTCGGCTATGGCTTCGGCCCTCTCCGCCCCCTTCAAGAGGTCCACATAGATGAAGTCAAAGGCTATCCCCTTAGATGATAAAAAATCCTTGGTCTTCTTACACCAGATGCATGTGCTCAGGGCAAAGAGCCTGATCTGACCCTTATCTATTCCGGCCACGTGCTCGAAATTCATGTGATCACCAAAGACTCTGAAAGTGCTCTGAAGCGATAAATAGCTACCCTTAAATCACATCGAGATCTTCAATCCCGGCAAGGACACAGTGTCGGATTCTCAGAGACCTGGCAATCATTCCTGGATCGGGCAAAAAGCCTTTATAATTGCGAAAAGGTTAGAGTTGATCTGGCTATTTAATGGGGGCAGAAGCAGTTGATAGGATTTATGGCGGATTTGGCTGGCAGAGCGCCTGATTTTCGAATGCCACTTCACAGCAATACTGGAAGAGAGAGATTATCTATAATATGTCTCCTATTTTTATCGTTCGTCATCTCTGCCCAGATCTTGACTCCTGCATGCTCAGCCCAGAGCGGCTATGAGATCAGGAATGCGATTGTTACTCCGGAGTACGGAAACGAGGAGTTTGCCTACTCTGCTGAGGTATGGATGAGCGAGGACGTGGCAGGTGAAACTGGCGCTATAGCCGTAACTCAGTTCAGCCTGAAGCTCAATATCTATAATAACGGCAATGAGGTTCACACGGATTCAATTGATCAGAGAGGAATGTCAAGAACATCCTTCACCTCCGGCCCCTACAATTTCAAGAACAGATTCGCCATTGCTGAGACCGAGAACGCATCATTTGAATTCGTCTTTTATGCCGCGGGCCAGGTCGTTGCGAGGACCAGGAGGATGCCGGGCCCCATAGTCAAGCCGCCCACAATCACCGGCGTCCAATTCGAGAAGACTCCTTATTTCTTCCAGGGGCTCTCAGCCTACCCAGCAATCAGGGACCAGGAAAGCCTGGACCCCAAGCCCATATGCCATCTTGTGATCTCGGGGCCTCTTGGCACCAGCGAAAACCGAACCTGGAATTCGGATGATGTCTTGTGCCGCGCATCGGGAAAGAGCGCTTATACAGCATCACTACATCAGGACCTCTCCTCTTACAGAGACGGCGGGAACTTCAGCTTCATGCTGGTCTACAGCAACCTCAAGATGGACCCCATCACATCCGGCCCCCATAGAATCACCCTCCGTCCATATGCGCCCGTTGCAGAGAGCCTTAAGATCGATAAGGATCTCGATTATACAAACTTCACAATTGTGGCCAGCGTCAAGGATGCCTCTGCCAGTATGGAAGAGAGCAATCCGCAAGCCAGGCTCATAATCAGTCATCCGCAAAAAGGAGATCTCTCTTATACTCCGAACGATCCTCTGATCAGTGGAGATAAAGTCGTCTACAGATGGACAGCGGAGAACGATCTGCCTCTCTTCAACAGAAGCGACGTAGATCTCAGCAAGTCGGCCCCATTTACTGCCAGGATGGAGTATACGAATGATCGGTGGGACTTTTCGGCCAACAGCTCCGATGTAGCCTTTAATGTCGTGGAAGAGATTCCCAAGCTCAGCAGCCAGTCTATTCCGGGAAGCGTCTACGTCTCATCGGGTCAGACCTCTTCGCAGGAGATGACTGCAACCATCGCTTTTAGCAAGGGTCCGGGACAGCTCGATGTCAGGCTGACAGGTCCATCCATGGATTTCAAATCGACTGAAGATGGAGTTGCTCTTGGCGGCAACAAGTACCAGTACAGGTGGCAGGTCCCATTCGATGACAGCCATGTCAATAATAATTACACACTCTCCATGTCCTTCATCCATGATCAGGTGGAAGGCGGCAGGCACGACTTCGAAGATAGGAGCATAAAAGTCTCATCTATCTCTGTGCAGTTCCTTGATGGAGATGTCAATCCAGGAGCAGGAATGTGGAATGGCACTTACAACTACTCGGCAAGGATTGATTCGACGGTCCCCATAAAGGTCCAGTTGCAGGTCTATGATCCATGTAGCAGCGATTGGATAAACAAGCAGACCAAGGATGCGGCAGTAGGGACGAATGCGACGCTCAGATGGCCGCCGCTCAGACCTTTCGCCTACGAATGCGATGAGATGGCCGGCAAGGCGGCAAAGTACAGGTTCAAGGCCAGCTTTGCCGGGGAGGAGATAGCATCCTCCCGAGCATACAACGGCCCCAGGTTCCTCGGAGCAAAACCAACGTTGATTTCATTGGTCCCTGAGGGAGATCCCATCGTGGTCTATGTCTCGGAGGAGGGAGCTTCCAGCAGCATCTCTGCAATTGTTGGATATGGAGGAGGTCAGGGCGAGGCCACTCTACACCTGATAGAGCAGGACGGCAACGAGAGGGCTGAGGAGCAGAGCACTGTAGTTCCGCTCGGAGAAGATAGATACAGATATGAATGGACAGTGCTCTTTGACTGGGCGGATGCAGGAAAGAGCTTTGACTTGGCACTCGGCTACAATCACACAAGCCTGAGCGAAGAGGAGACCCTTGTTGAAAGGACCATCAACTTGGTCCCGGTATCCATCTTCTTTGGCGAGGCGAATGTTACACCAGATAGGGGAAGATGGAATCAAAGTTTCGTTTATTCACTGCCAATAAACAGCAGCGTGGATGCGACTGTGGCTCTGGAGGTCTACAATCCATGTAGCCATACCTGGGTGCAGAGGGCATCTGGAGACGTCCCTGTCGGCGAGTCTTTGATTAATCTAAACGCTACGCCTTTCAGGAGCAGATGCATAGACGCGGAGGGAAAACTGGCCAGCTTCCGCTTCAAAGCCACCTTTGACGGCGAGGCCTTCGAGTCCGATGTATATTCGGGACCTATGATAATCGGAGAGGAGAGCAAGCAAAAACCCGGGACCACAGAGACGGAAACAGGAGAGCAGAAAAAAGAGAAAAAGACTAATGTCTTCAACGACAGCAGTGTGACTGTAATTGGCAATGTGACGCCTGCGATAGGTGTCATTCAGGCATGGGATGAGAAGGACCCGCTTCATGCACTGACATACAC
>JBFYLF010000085.1:0-6023 GCA_041305505.1 Methanothrix sp.
TCTCTTATGTGGGCGACAGCGTCATCGGAGAGGGATGCAACTTCGGGGCTGGTACCATCTGCTCCAACCTGCGCCACGACAAGAAGAATATCAAATCCTATGTCAAAGGGGAAAGGGTGGACAGCGGCAGGCGAAAGCTCGGTGTGATCATGGGGGACGGGGTCATGACCGGTATCAATACGAGCATCTATCCAGGAACTGTAATCGAGTCGGGATTCAGAGGCCTTCCGGCATCAGTTCACAGGGGCCCTGTCTGCGCCCGGATCGAAGATCCCTGAATAAAAAGCCTTTTCAAGGGGCTAGATCGATCTGGCATAAGAAGAGATGATGAAGAGAGCAAAGGTAAAGCAGGAGATCCTGATGAGAGATTTTATTCCGATAGCAAAGCCCATCATCGGCGAGGAAGAGATCGCGGCAGTGGAAGGTGTGCTGAGATCGGGAATGCTCGCCCAGGGCGAGGCAGTCAAGAATTTCGAAGACGAATTTGCGGCGTACCTCGGCGTCAAGAATGCCATAGCCGTAAACAACGGCACAGTTGCCCTGGATCTGGCGCTAAAAGCACTGGGGCTTGAGAAGGGGTCCGAGGTCATAACTCCGGCATTCACATTCATAGCTACGGCCAACTGCGCGCTCTACCAGGGACTATGCCCGGTATTTGCAGATGTTGACGAGAGGACCTTTAATATCGATCCGGACGACCTGGCAGAGAGGATCACACAGCGCACCAAAGCTGTGATCGGAGTTCACCTCTACGGCCAGCCCTTCGACCTCTCAGCCGTCCGGGAGATCTGCCAGGACAAAAACATCGCCCTGATTGAGGACTGCGCCCAGGCCCACGGCGCAGAGTGGAGGGGTAGGAAAGTTGGCTCCTTTGGCACGGGATGCTTCTCCTTCTATCCGACAAAGAACATGACCACGGGAGAGGGCGGCATGATCACAACAAATGACGATTCGCTGGCGGCGCGCCTCCGGCTGATGAGAAGCCACGGCGACTCCGGGAAGTACAATCACATCACACTCGGCTACAACTACAGGATGATGAACATCCAGGGAGCCCTGGGCCTGGTTCAGCTCAGGAGGCTTGAGGAGTTCACAGCCAGGAGGATCGCAAATGCCGGGGTTTTAGACGAGAACATCAGGATCAAGGGCATAACCACACCCTACAGGAGAGAGAGCGTCCGTCACGTCTATCACCAATATGTGGTTCGTGTGGAGGACGACTTCTCAGCCACCCGTGAGACGCTGATGGAATATCTTCAGGCAAAGGGAATAGGCAGCGCAGTTCACTATCCGAAGGCCGTCTATCAGCACCCCTTCTACCGCGATCTGGGCTATACTGATGTAAAGTGCCCTGTGGCTGAAGACGTCTCCCGGAGGGTGATGAGCCTGCCGGTTCATCCCTCCCTCTCTTCGCAGGACCTGACGTACATAGCCGAGAGCATGAACTCCTTCGGGGCTTGAAGATGGACGTTGGAGTCATCGGCGTTGGGGCCATGGGCAGAAACCATGTGCGCGTCTACTCTGAGTTGAAGGGCGTGGGGTCGGTCTATGTCTACGATCCGATCGATGAGAATGCTGCAAAGGCAAAGGAGTTCGCAACCATCTGTGGCTCTCCCGAGGAGCTGCTAAAAAAGGTGGATGCAGTCAGCATCTGCGTTCCGACGAGATACCACTTCGAGACTGCCAAGAAGGTGATCGAGGCCGGCATAGACTGCCTGATAGAAAAGCCGATCACCCTTACGGTGCAAGAGGGCGCAAAGCTTCTGAAGATCATAGAAAGCTCGGACCAGGTCGTGGGAGTGGGCCACATCGAGAGGTTCAATCCGATAGTTGTCGAGATGACCAAGATCGCACAGCAGCCGGACTATGTGGCCATCAAGAGGCACAATCCAACATCAAGCCGGATCACAGATGCCTCGGTCGTGGAGGACCTCATGATCCACGACATAGACATAGCATTCAATGTCCTCTTCAAAGACAGGAGCGACTACAGGATTTACAGCGCCGGGAGCGCGAACGTCTGCGAGGCACTGGCAGTCTTCCCGGGGTCAGTCGTCTCAATCTCAGCAAGCCGCCTCTCATCAAAGAAGTTTAGAACATTTTATGTCGAGTCCGAGGACTTCACAGCCGAGGGGGACTTCATGACCCAGGAGGTTTACATTTACCGAAAACCAGGGAAATACGGCGTCGAGAATGAGAGGTATCTCCAGGAGAACATAATCGAGAAGGTCCTGGTGAACAAGGTCGAGCCACTCAAGGTCGAGCTGAAGACATTCCTGGAGGCCGTCAAAGCCAGAAAGAGCTTTTCTGTTACGCCCGAGCAGGCTCTCCGGAACCTGCAGATCTGCGAGCAGATCAAAGAGGGCTTGCAGATCAAGAAGGCATAGGATTGGAGCTGAGGGGAATGACGAGTCAAGCCGGCAGCTACTATGCCCACCCCACTGCGATTGTGGAGAGCGATGAGATAGGCGAGAAGACGAAGATCTGGCACTTCGCCCATGTCCGCAAGGGCTCGAAGATAGGCGAAAACTGCAACATAGGAAAGAGCGTTTACATCGACATAGACGCAGTCATTGGTAGCAATGTCAAGATCCAGAACTTCGTCTCAGTCTACAAGGGAGTGACGATCGAGGACGATGTCTTCGTGGGTCCTTCGGCAACGTTCACAAACGACCTCTACCCGAGAGCCTTCATCTGGGATGAGGATCACGTCTCGGAAACCCGGATCTGCCAGGGGGCCAGCATCGGAGCCAATGCGACGCTCGTCTGCGGAATCACCGTGGGCAGGTATGCCATGATCGGGGCTGGAAGCGTTGTGGCAGAGGATGTGCAGCCCTTCTCCCTGGTTCTCGGAAATCCGGCAAGGCATAGGGGCTATGTCTGCTACTGCGGCAGGAGGCTCGGAGAGGAAGACCGGCAGAAGGAGAGCCGCAATTCATATAGATGCAAATCATGCGGAAAGCTCGTGGAGACGGAGCCCTGAAGGCCAGGGTGCCTCCGGGCCCTCGGGCAAGAGGAGACTTAAAAGATGGATAAAAGCAGTGCAGAGATTGCAATTATCGGCCTTGGAAACGCCGGCCTTCCTCTGGCGGCAGTCGTGGCAGAAAGCGGCATTGATGTCATTGGAGTTGACATCAATGAAGAGCGCTGCCGGCAGATAAACAGAGGAGACAATCCAATACCTCAGGAGGCGGGTCTTGAGGAGCTCATAAAAAAGCATGGCGGAAAGAAGCTGACGGCAACGCCTCATTTTAAGGATGCCGCCGGCTGCCGGACATTCATAGTCATAGTGCCGGTCTTCGTCGATGCGAGCTACAATCCCGATTTTTCTATTATGAGAAGCGCACTCCGCTCCTTAGGCCGAATTCTCAAGAAAGGGGATTTGGTTGTAGCTGAGACGACATTTCCCCCAAGGACTACCGAGGAGATGGTGGAGAAGCTGCTCTGCGAGTCCTCGGGGCTAAAGAGGGGCGACTTCTTCCTCGCCTACTCCCCTGAGAGGATAATGACGGGCTACAGCATCTCGCGGCTGAGGGAGTTTCCGAAAGTTATAGGAGGCAGGGACGAGGAGAGCGGGATTGCTGCCTACCAGGTCTACAGGAGATTCATTCGCAACCTTCATCTGGTCTCATCCGCTCGGGTGGCAGAGATGATCAAGGTCATGGAGGGCTGCTATAGAGATGTGAATATTGCTCTGGCCAATGAGCTCTTCAAGATCTGCCAGGATCTTGGAGTCGACTTCTTCGAGGCGAGGGATAAAGCCAACCACCAGTTCTGCCACATCCATCTGCCATCTACAGGCGTCGGAGGCCACTGCATCCCTGTCTATCCCTGGTTTTTGATCAAGGAGATGGAGAAGATGGAGCACTTTTCGAGCTGCCACCTTCTCAGGGCCGGACGGGAGATCAACGACGAGATGATCGACTACTGGGCAGAGAGGATTGTATTGCAGTGCCTGAAGATCGACAGACCCCTCTCGAAGATCAAGATCTCTATCAAGGGAATCACATTCAGAGCCGGGGTCAAGGAGTTCTACCACAGCAGAAACATGGCACTTGCGAGGCTTCTCAAAGAGAAGGGGCTGGACGTGTATGTATCTGACCCCATACTCTCGGAGGATGAGGTGGCTGCAAAGGGATTCAGATCCATCAGGCTGGAGGATGCCGATCTGGTGTTCGATCCATTCGATCTGAAGCTCTATTCGGGGGCAGACGCCAGATGAGAGTAGCATCAATTGTCGGGGCCCGCCCCAATTTCATCAAGCTCTCTCCGGTATCAAAGGAGCTGAAGCGGAGGAAAATCGAGAACGTGATAGTCCACACCGGCCAGCATTACAATTATGAGATGGACAAGGTCTTCTTCGATGAGATGGGAATACCCACTCCCGACTATCACCTCGGCATAGGCTCAGGAAGCCACGGATATCAGACAGGCGAGATGCTGAGGAAGATTGAAGAAGCCCTGATCAGAGAGAGGCCGGACGCTGTGATAGTCTTCGGCGACACCAACTCCACACTGGCGGGGGGCCTTGCAGCAGTAAAGCTGCACATAAAGTGCGCCCACATCGAGGCAGGCCTTCGATCATTTGACAAGAGGATGCCCGAGGAGGTCAACCGGGTGCTTGTCGACCATTGCTCAGACCTCCTGCTATGCCCCACGCCGACGGCTGTCGAAAACCTGAGACGGGAGGGCATAACCGAGAACGTCTACCTTACTGGAGACGTGATGGTGGACGCTCAGAGGGAGTGCGAGAGGATCGCAGAAGACAGATCGCACATCCTGGAATCTCTGGATCTGAAGCCCAAAGGCTATTTCCTTGCAACAGTTCACAGGGCATCGAATACCGACGACCCACAAAAGCTAGAAGAGATCGTAGAGGCTCTGCAGGCTCTCGATGATGTGGTCTTCCCCTGTCACCCCCGGACCGAGAAGTACCTCAAGGAGCTCGGCCTCTGGGAGGGCCTTACAGAAAGGATCAAGGTGATCAAGCCCGTCGGCTACCTGGATATGCTCCTCCTTGAGAAGAATGCCCGAAAGATCATCACCGACTCTGGTGGGGTTCAGAAGGAGGCCTACCTGCTCGAAGTCCCCTGCATAACTCTAAGAGACGAGACGGAATGGGTCGAGACTGTGGAAGACGGCTGGAACCTTCTCGTCGGCCCAAAGAGAGAGAAGATCGTAGAAGCTGCCAGGTGCTTTGAGCCGGTCCACGAGCCGCGTGACCTGTTTGGGAAGGGAGATGCGAGCATCAAGATAGTCGATCTTGTGCAAGAGCTGGCTCTAAAGCAAGATCGAGTGATGGGGGGCCCTTGAAGGTACTTCTCTTAGCCAATCAGCCTGAGAGGACGACGCGGCTCAGGATGTTCCAGGGCACATTGGAGTCTCTGGGATATGACGTGAGAGTCCCCAGATTTGGCACGAGAAACTGGATCAGCATTGCCTCTAAGGCAAAGAAGATCGCCAGAGAGGAGAGGCCTGATATAGTTCATATATTCAATGTTCCAGATATAATTTATCACGGCTTTGGGGCTCTTCGGGGTCAGGGCTACAAGAAGCTGATATACGATTACAGGTCCCCCTGGGGAGTCGAGCTGGCCCAGACCTTCGGAGCGCCAGGGCGGATATTTGCAGAACGCTTCGAGAGGGAGCTGGCAGTCTCTGCTGATGCAATAACCACAGTCAATGAGCCGCTGGGCGAGAAGGTGCTGCAGTATTCTCCGGGCAAGAGCGTCCGGGTGATACCCAATTATCCTCTTTCATCCTTCTCTGCAAAGGAGTCAGGGGCCGGGGCCGAGGCCGAGGAAATAGAGGGCGGGCCTGGAGACGGGCCGGTTGTATTCATAGGAAGGGTCTGCACGCAGGAGGGGATTGGAAAGCTGCTGGAGGTGGCCCGGGCAATTCCTGAGAGGGAGTTTTGGATTGTAGGAGGTGGGCCGTTTGCAGATCTGTACCTCTGGAGGATGCCCAAGAATATCAAGAACCTCGGCTGGCAGCCGCATGATGGAATTGCAGCAATACTGAGG
>JBFYLF010000086.1:0-6012 GCA_041305505.1 Methanothrix sp.
CCCTCGTGGATCTGCCTGCCCACAGTCGGCCCGTCGATTGATATGGCCACCTCCTGGCCCACGGTCGCCGATCCGACGTTCTCATTGCGGGCCTGGATGCCCTTGACCTCACCCACATTGGCCCCATCCTCCCTCATCAAATTGACCTGGGTCCTGACGACCCCGCCGATGATCTGAACGCCCACGATCGCCGGCTTGGACTGGCGGAATACGCAGTCGGGCAGAAGCCGGACGGCTCCGGGCCGGATGACGGCCTCCAGACGCTCCTGCTCTATCCTCATCTTCTGCTCCTCAACCCAATGCTCGTAGCTCTCCAGGATGGTGTAGATGATGTCGCTTGAGAAGACTGGGACATTGGTCTTCTGTATCTCACTCAGGGCATCGGGCAGTATATCCACATTGAAGGCCATTATGGCCGAGAGAAGGGTCTCTTTGATTGCCGCAGCCCGGATCACATCCCTTCGGGAGACAGGCCCTACGTCTGCATAGTGGATTGCAACGCTCTTGGCCTTCAGCTCCCCGACCATTGCCTCCAATGAGCCTAAGGTGTCAGCCTTGAGTATAACTCCCTCCGCCTCTGCATCGATCCTCACAGCCTCAAGCTCCGACTTAAGCTCCTTCGAGAGGATCTCTGCCTCTTCAGCAGTTGTCACAACCCGGATGGTAGATCCAGCAAGGGCGCTCTCAAGCTTTGGTGCTGCAACTTTCACTCCTGATGCGGCTGACACCTGCTTGACGGGCAGAAATCGCTCCTCGCTCCTGATCTCCGCCAGGGGCTTGGGCTTAAGCAGAGCCCTGATCTTTGTGATGATAGGCTCATGGGCTGTGCCAACGATAATCGTGTCGCCTGCATTGAACTCGCCGTTATACAAAATGACATCGAGAGTCGTGCCCAGGCCCTTCTCCTCTTTGACCTCCAGTATGGTCCCTACGCCTGCGCCCGTGGCCGTGAGCTTCAGATTGTCTTTGAGAAACCTCTGGGCCAGGCCCACCAGAACGAGGAGAATATCAGGCACGCCCTCTCCGGTGATGGCGCTGATGGGCACAATTCCTATTGTTCTTGTGAAGTCTGAGATCCTATCGTATCTGTCAGCATCAAATCCATATTTGTAGAGTTCTCCCACCAGCTCGTAGATCCTGGTATCCAGAGTCTCGGTTACCCTCTCGTTCTGAGCCTTGATGGTCTTGGCGAATGGAGAATTGGCATTGGCATGCCAGCCACCGATCCTGTCCATCTTGTTGGCTGCGACCACAAACGGCGTCTTGAAGCGCTTGAGGATGTTGAGTGACTCGATTGTCTGGGGCTGAAAGCCCTCATTTACATCTACGATCAGAACCGCCAGGTCAGCGAGCGAGCCGCCTCTGCTTCTCATGGATGTGAAAGCATGATGCCCCGGAGTGTCTATGAATAAAAGCCCCGGTATTTGCATATCTTTGCCGAAATGCGAGCCGCAAAACTCCTGGACCACATCCAGCGGCACCTCGGTGGCACCGATGTGCTGAGTGATCAGCCCGGCCTCACCCTTGGCAACAGCCGTCCCCCTGATCTTGTCCAGAAGCGAGGTCTTGCCGTGGTCCACATGCCCCATGACCACTACCATGGGTGTTCTGAGGTTGGACTGCGTCCCCTTGCTCTTGCCGGTTTTTTTGGACTTATGCTGCATACCGATCACTTCTTGTGGATGGTAAGGCCAAAAAATGCTTTTTATTTTTTAAGAATTTAAAGGCTCCTATGGGAGCCGGGCTGAAATGATCTCCGCCCGGTCTCACTCGTAGAGCCATTCTTCATCTATTCGCTTGTAGTCCACCAGTTCGCTTGGAGCAAAGTGCAGCGCGATCTCGCGAGCGGCGGAAGCTTCTGAGTCCGAGCCGTGAACGACATTGCGACCCGTCTCTATGCCCAGGTCTCCTCGAATGGTGCCTGGGACAGCATCCACAGGATTTGTGGCTCCGTTCATCTTCCTCATAGCCGAGATTGCCCCCCGCCCTTCGACCACCATTGAGACTGATGGCCCCGAGGTTATGAAATCAACCAGATCCTGGTAAAACTTCTTGCCAACATGCTCGGCATAGTGGGCTTTAGCCTTCTCAACTGGCATTACTGCCAGCTTCATGGCCACGATCTTGAAGCCCTTCTCCTCTATCCGCTGCAGGATCTTGCCGATGAGGCCTCTCTGGACCCCATCGGGCTTGACCATGATAAAGGTCCTCTCCACGGAAGCCAGGGCTTAAGCCCCCTTTCTTGCCCACTTGATCCTTCTGGTCACCCTGCCAAGGGCCACGTTGTTCTCGCACTTGGCTGAGCAGAAGTAAAAGACCGTGCCGTCCTTCTTGGCGTAAAGCTTGCCTGTGCCCGGCTCGATGGTCTTATTGCAGAATGAACACTTTCTCTCTTCCATTGTCCATCACCTGCTGGTGAGCTTCTTTGCCTCTCTGGCGGTCTCGAGCAGCATCAGGACATCGCCCATGCGGATGGGTCCCATGCAGTTCCTGGTGATGATCCGGCCCTTGTTGTTGCCTTCCAGGATACGGCATTTGATCTGCGTCGCCTCTCCATGCATTCCAGTGACGCCGATGACCTCTATGACCTCTGCCGGAATGCCGTTATCATCATCCATTCGGAATCACCTACTTCAGAGCCGCTACTTTCGAGACGATCTCATCAAGCAGCTCTTTTCCCTTTCCGGGCTCCACTATGGCCGCAGCCGCACTCTTCACGCCTAAGCCGGCGGCAGCTCCAAGCTCGCTCTGCTTCTTGACATAAATGTAGGGCGTCTTCTTCTCTTCGCATAGAGCAGGAATATGAGCCACAATCTCGGGGGGCGTAACATCCTCGCCGACGATTACAAGCCGGGCCACTCCGCGCTCGATGGCCTTGGTGGCTTCATTGGTCCCCTTCTTGATCCTTCCAGTATCCCGAGCCAGCTCGAGGGCCTCAAGTGACTTGCTGGCGAGCTCTGCCGGGACATCAAACCTTACGAATATGGGTCTTGCCATAATTTCAGTCTCCTTCAGGGCAGCTATGCCCATCATCATTCATCGCAAAAACGCCTAAACTCCTTAGACGGTTAAGATTAGATCAGCTTTTGCTCCACATGTAAAAAGGTTGCGCTAGGGGCCCGGAGCCCCAAAAAGGTCGTTGAGGGCCTTTTGCCGTTGTCTCCAGGGACTCGTGGAATTATCCTACTTCTACGATCCTTGTGCCTGATCCAATAAAGGTCATCAGCACGTTCTGCAGGTTCTCATTGCCAACTGCCCCGGATATCTCCACCAGAGAGCCGTCTGCCGAGTAGCTGAGGTTGTTGCTGGAAGCTAAATCCTCGAACTTCCGGATGGATTCTCCAGAAGGCGAGAGCATCTTTGCATCCAGGCGATACCTCTCATCGCTTCCATTCTCTGCTGCTATTTCGAGATAGAATTGATCGTATGCGCCAGTGAGGGGCATGCTATCTCCGCCGCTGCCAAAAGCAGCAACCTGAAGGGCTGATCTTTCATCGCCAACCAGAGCGAATCCTTCGACCGGCAAGCCTCCAGAGATCACATCTAACACCTGCGGAACCTGGGCCTGCAGTCCGAAGAGCACTGGCTTGCCAAGGACAGTCACATAATCGTCGCCCGTCGGGATCATCATGTAATTTTCGTAGGGTATGACCAGGCCGCCGTAGCCTACCTTGTAGGGCTTGATCAAGTGAAACTCAGTCCAGCTTCCATTGAAGTTGATGCCCGCCATCTTCTCGATCTTGGTGCTGTAAAGCTGGCTGCCGTATAGAAGGCCGATCGACTGGGGCATAAATGCCGAAGCTGCCCTTGTCAAGTTCTCAGACGCGTTCAAGTCGATCCAGTATGCCATCACAGTGCTCTCGGGAGCCATCTCAAGGACGTCTCCGAGGCCCTCGAAGTTCCATTCGACGAGGCTGCCTGTGGCCCCGAAGTTCTCCAAAGAATTGCTTTGTTCAGTCTCAACCGGAACACTGCTTGTATCGGATCCCAGCATCACGAATCCCGCAAAGACGGAGAATACCATGATTGCGCCCACAAAGATAGCAAAAGCCTTCGAATTCATCCGATGCACTCTCGCGAGAACAATTATTTAACTCTTCTCAGGGGGCCAGAGGGGCTCGTCCTGGACGTAGCCTCTTCCCAGGCGAAGAGCGATCTCCGCTCTCTCCAGTTCGCGGCCGAGGTAGCCTGCGTGGTCGAGGCGGCTGACGAGCCCCATCTCGATGAGAGTGTTCAGCAGATCGCGAGCATTCCCTCCCGAGACGCTCACAGGGCCGTTTTGAGCTATGATCAATCCGCCCGAGAGAAAGATCCTGAAAGCACCGGCATTGTCTGGCTGGTATCCGTGGCCGGATTTTGCCTCAATTCGGGCCTCTGGCAGCGCCTCCTCAGGAAGACGCCTCTTCTCCTTCAGGACCAAAAGGTCCACTCCGAGGTCTTTTGGAGGAGTCTTTCGAAAGCCTGCGATCTGCATCATCATAGATGCCCGGGCCAGCTCACGAACACTCCCAGAAGCCTTGGCGCTGTACTCGGGTGTGAACAGGATGGCAGAGCCCACCTCAGCGCCTATGGCTGCCAGGAGGGCATTGACTCCCTGGCTGTCAGCGTCCATCAGCTCTGTGACATTTCCGGCGCCAAAGAACAGAGGGACATCGGGGTGCGATCTGTTGAACTGAAGGTATCTCTCAAGCGAGCGGCCCAGGCCCTGCATCGGCGGGTCGAGAACGGGATCGGCAATAACATGGATTCCCTGATTCATAGCTGCTTTCAGGTTCTGCTCCAGGGGCATGCTGCCAGGTCCCGGTATGACCACAACAGGCACTCTCGCCTCTGCTGCCGCCCTGCCAACCAGTGGGATGTTGTCCGCATTCAGGCTCAGCAGCAGATCAGCTCCAGCCTCAATGCCTGCCAGGAGAAGGTCAGAGCGGATGGTGTCTACGCTCAGCGGAAGGTCTGTGGCCATTCTGGCGCCATCAAGGGCGGCTTTTACTTCTTCGGGTCGGGCGTCGAGGGGCAGGCCGAGGTCGATCATATCAGCTCCCTGCTCCTGGTAGCTCTTGACCTTTCGGATGAGCTCCTCAGAAGATAATCGCGTGGCATCGACGACCTCGGCCAGGACCTTCATCCGCGACCCACCACCGATCTTAACCCCGCCTATTTCATAGGTCGCATGGGCCTGCGCCTCCAGCCGCTCTAAATCCCGAATAGCCCTGTCCCTCTGCGATCCCTCTAGCATCTGGCAGGCAGGAACTGTGCGGGACAGCTTCAGGTCTCCCCTCTCGATGTGCTCCAGCACCTCACCTATGTCTGCGGCGTGCTTGGGACCGAGAAATATCCTGGAGCCCAAGGCGCGTTCAGCGTCCCTAAAATCGGCTGTTATAGCTCCGGGAATGAGGATCAGGTCGTAGCCCTCCGGCGCGGCGGAGAGCAGCATCTGTGGAGTTATGAAAGCTGCTACGTCGACGTCTGTGACGAGGACGTCCGCCTTTCCATCATAGGCTTTGACCTGGCTCTTCGCAAGCCTTCCTGTGACCAGGAGGATTTTCATCTAATGTTTGTGGGCGAGGAGGTCATCCTATCGTGCGTCGCAGTATCTCACATCATCGACTTCCAGCATCAGAGGCGTGCCTGGCTCGAAGTTGGTGATGCGTCGGACCCTTCCGACGCCCATGAGCTGGAGCTGGGCTCTGGCGGCTTGGGCCTCCCTCTCCTCGTAATAGTCCTCGCTGGACTGAATGGTGCGGTGAGTTATGGTCTGCAAAGCCCGAATCCCTGCGATCAGGCCGGCAGTTCCAGGTACTATGTCCGGAGCGCTGGCCTCTGTAAGAAATACGCGGTCTCCGGGCTGGACGCCCAGCAGGGCGAAGAAGTTGTTCGGGCTCCTGATCTCCACCGTTCTCACCTTGGCCGCCGTAAGCTCCTTGATCACATGTCTGGATAATCCCGTTAGCGCAATGTAGTTCATCTGGCATCACCCGTACATGGGAAACTCTTTGGGCAATTGCATCTGCT
>JBFYLF010000087.1:0-9044 GCA_041305505.1 Methanothrix sp.
GAGCCGAGCCTTGCCTTCTTCTGAAGCTGGCCGGTCATATCCTCCATATTTGCCCCGCTGGCGGCCAAAGTCCTGATCTCCTCCATCGTGGCATCCTCCACGGTGAAGTACTCGTCCAGATCCTTTCTGTGGCCCCAGACATCCCCTTCCAGGAGTTCTATGCCCTGCATATCCAGGAACACCTGGATCGCATTGGACATTGTCTTCTTGTAAGAGGGTGGAACCTGAATCATTCTCAGCCTGGGACACCTCTGCATCAGGCTCAGGAAGTCTACATTGCTCGCGCGAAATGCAAGGTGGATCATCTTTTCATTGGGGTTGAGATTTGGAATCTCATTTTTTGAGCTAACAACTCTAAGTCTCATGTTCTCTCCTTACAGCTAAGGACTGTTTCATAGTATTAATAGACACTTCAGGTGTACACATGTGTACATTTCGGCATCAATAGGCTATAGACATTATTGCAAAAGAAAATTTGTCCGGCCTTGATGCACCAAATTTGGCAATAATGACGGACAATTAGAATATTAGAGTTCTTATATACCAGAGTTCATGATTGTGAAGGTCAATGCAGTCCGTCTATCATTTTTTGCCTCAAATTTGCGTGGCCTGCCTTTCAGATCTGCTATAAATACCCCGGACCCACTATCGGCAATAATGGGGCCATGAAGGCTGAAGAATTCCAGCAAGAACTTCCCTTCGTCTCCAGCGGTGCTCCATGAAATGATTGAAATGAACTGCTGGATGATAAAAGAGAGGTTATGAGATGCTAATCAATATCCGGCCGGGACCGGTCCGCGACCGGGGTGCAGCTCGGGTCAAAGCCTATCCTTCAATGTGAGCAGAAATAGCTGCATCCCCTCGTTCCAAACCCTCTCCGCCTCAAAGCCGCAGATCTCAAACAGAATCATCTCGACGACCAGGTAGACCTCGGCCTTCTCCCGGATGCATCCCAAAAGAGACTCCCGTCCCCGGCCCATCCCTGAATGGATGTGCAGCTTCGCCCCCTCTTTCGACGGATATGCACTGGCCATTCCGAAGACCTCCCAGGCGCTCTCGTATGCCTCGAACCTCGGCTGTGGCGGAACCTCAGGCCTCAAGGGACCTGTCACAGCCTTGCCGTCACGCAAAGCTCCTATGAATAGAGCCATGCAGGATTCTATCTTCTTCTCGAAAAGAAACCTTTGCAGCGCTTCTATCATGTCTTCGCCGTGATCCATCCTCAAAACGAAGACCCTTCCCATCCTGCCTTCGCTGTATTGCATAGGGGTCCACCTCAGCTAGTCGCCCCAGGTCGTCATCTTCGACCAGCCGTCTTCATAAATCAAATGGCTCTCTTGCCCCATTCTGCCCGGGTCGAAAAGGCAGCTCGCGCCCGGGGAGGCTCCCTGTAATCCTGGATTCATCTTACCAGCCGTTGTGATGAACCCGATCCTCTCTGTACCTCTGCGGCATTGCAGGCGCTTCATTTGGGTATCCAATGGCCACCAGTGCGAATGGCATGATCTCCTCTGGCAGAGATAGCAGCTTTTTAAAGGCCATGATCCTGTCTTTTAGCGGATGAATCCCGGCCCAAACAGCTCCAAGCTCGAGTTCATGGGCTGCGAGCAGCATATTCTCAACCGCAGCGGAGCAGTCCTGGACCCAGAAGCCAGGATACTTCTCAAGCGAGCTGTCGCTACAGACCAGTATCGCCACGGCGGACTGGCGGCACATTGATGCAGTGGCGCAGATCTTGGGAACCGCATCTAGCAAAGCTCGGTCGTCAAGGACAATGAACTGCCAGGGCTGTTCGTTTCCTGCGGAGGGCGCGAACATCGCAGCCTCCAGTATCTCTCTTATCATCTTCTCTGGAACCGGCCTATCCAGGAATTTCCTTATGCTTCGCCGGGTTTTAATTGCTTGCAGGGTTTCCATAACAATTCCTTCAAATTCCTCTGATTTCAAATAGATGCATCTGAACCTTATCGCTGCCCTTAATATAATGTTGGCCTTCTCCTGCCCGTCTGGAGTTGCAGGAGATGATTTCTGATAGCTATCTAAAGAGGCGGTCAATCAGACAGCCCTCCGGCAGTAATCTTTTTTAATGACAATCCTATAACAATCGTTACCGGCAGGCCGCAATCTGGGCTTCGGATAAACTTAAGTATCATCATCCCGGATTGCTTATCAATTTGACATTACAATACAGTGAGCTTATGGGGCATGATTGATTTGGCACCTTTTATCGAGATACGGGATCTGACTGTTCGATTCGGGGATGTTGTAGCTCTTCGAAATATTAATCTGGTTATAGAAGAGGGCGAGTCCTTGGGAGTCTTGGGCAGAAGCGGCTGCGGCAAGAGCGTGCTCATGGATGTGTTGCGCGGGGTCGAGGCGATCCCAGGCATGACCGGGAGCATGATATTCCATGTGGCCAGGTGCGAGAAGTGCCGCCAGGTGGAACTGCCGGGACGCGTTGGGCAGAAGTGCCGCTGCGGTGGGGTCTTTAAGGCTGTAGATGCTGATTTTGTGAAAATGGGCATAAATGATCCTATCCGGCGCGACATCGCCAACCGAATCGCAATAATGCTGCAGAGGACATTTGCCCTTTACGGCGACGAGCGCGTCATCACGAACGTCATGCGGGCCGTCGAGGAGAAGGGGGAGTCCATGAGCGTTCATAAGGCGGCCGACCTTTTGGATGAGGTCAACCTCTCTCACCGTCTGATGCATGTGGCCAGGGAGCTCTCGGGTGGAGAGAAGCAGCGTGTTGTCCTGGCCCGCCAGCTTGCCAAGTCGCCGATGATCCTCTTGGCCGACGAGCCCACCGGGACTCTCGATCCATCCACGGCCAGGGTTGTCCATGAATCCATCAAGAGATATGACACTCGTCATCACCAGCCACTGGGAAGATGTGATGATAGAGCTGGCTGATAAAGCCATATTGCTCGATGGCGGTGAGATCAAGGCAGAGGGCAATCCGACTGATATTGCAGCCAAGTTCGTGGCAATGGCAGGGACTTTGGCCAAGAGAGAAGCCGTTGAGCTAGGTGCGCCAATAATCAAAGCCGCCGACCTTGCGAAGAGGTATATAAGTATCGACCGGGGCGTTGTAAAGGCTGTTGACAGCGTCAGCCTGCAGATCAACGAGGGTGAGATCTTTGGATTGGTGGGCGTCTCAGGAGGAGGCAAGACCACTCTGTCCAAGATCTTGAGCGGCATCATAACTCCCACATCAGGCAGCATATCAGTTCGGGTAGGTGACGATTGGGTTGACATGTCTGTGCTGGGATCAAGCGGTCGTGGCCGCGCCACCAAATATATAGGCGTCCTCCACCAGGAGTATACGCTCTATCCGTCAAGAAGCGTCATCGAGAACCTGACCGAGGCCATCGGCTTGTCCCTGCCTTTCGAGCTGGCTGAGAGGAAGGCAATTCATACTCTTGAGACTGTGGGATTCTCTGAAGAGCATGCTGAGGAGGTCTTGTCAAAGATGCCTGACGAGCTGTCAGAAGGCGAGAGGCACCGGGTGGCCATGGCCCAGGTCCTGATAAAGGAGCCGAGGATTGTGATCCTGGACGAGCCGACCGGGACTATGGACATCATCACCAAGGTCGAGGTCACAAAATCCATCTTGAACGCCCGCCAGGAGCTGGGAGAGACATTCGTCATTGTCAGCCACGACATGGACTTCGTGAAGAACGTCTGCGACCGGGCTATGCTGATGAGAAACGGTCAGAGGATCTTCATAGGCCTCCCAAGCGAGGTCTTGGATAAGATCACAGAAGATGAAGAGAAGGAGATGCTGAGGAGTTAATTTGAGAGTCTCTGTTGATAGCAGACAGATCGAGCTGCCGGCGGATTCAAAGCTTGCCGATGCCCTGAAAGAGTGCGGTGTCTTTCCTGCACCCGGGGCGATAGTGGGGGTTGTCAAAGGCCGGGGTGAGATGTCCCGTCAGACCAACTCCTACTGGCTTCTCACAACCAAGGGCAAGCTGAGAATAGAGCTATTGGATAACGACCTGCAGAAGATCTGGCACGAGAGCGTTGACAAGATCTCTGGATCGACTGTGAGATGGGCATCGGCTGACGGCGTGGCCTTCGGGCCGTTCTTGTCGAAAATCTCTTTTTCCCAGGAAGCCCAGGAGTACAGCCGCTGGGAGGTTGTGATAGGAGCAGCCGGTTTTGATAGGGAGAAGACTCAGATCATATTCGTTCGGAGGAGGCATACGGCAGCCTACGGTACACCGAAAGATGGGGGGGTGCTCGGCCACATAGTTGGCGGAAAGAATACTCTGGGCAGGCTGGCTGCTGGCGATCGGATAGAAGGAATCGAGCCGATAGTCGAGTGGCAAGAAATAACCGAGAAGCAGGCAACGCTCGACATGTCGCTGCCGCTTGAGGATGGGATGGAGATCTTCACTGCCGTAGAGGCACAGCTCTCGGAAGACGCTCCTATAGGCGCAGAGTTCTTCTTGGCTCTGACCCGCGAAGGAACCCTGAATGTCGATTCGGTCTCAAGCTCGTACATCTCATCGGATGTGCTTTTAAAGGAGCCTGTGATATTCGAGAACCGTGAGCCCAGGCTTGAAGGGGCCGTCTCAGTTCGGACCAGCGGGAGGGGACTGGGGAGGGTGTTCGTCTACAAGCAGGATAGGACATCCAATCCCGGCCATTCAGTTGTAGCCAAAATAACCTCCGGAATTGATATGATCAAGCTTGCTGGACCTGGGGCACGGGTCACCATAAGGGTGAAGCCAGCGCGTATAATGATGCTGGGAAGCAAGCTTAAAGATGCTATCGATCAGATGAAGGCTCTTGGAATAAAGGCAGAGGCTGAGGGCTACCAGGGAGAAGATGCCGTCGTCGTCAAGCAGGAGCCTGGAGCAACAATGGCAATCTTGAAGGAGGGGAAGGTTCTGCTTCACAGCATGCCTTCAAGCAGGATGGTTGCTATAGAGCTCTATGGAGATCTGGCTCCGAAGACGCTGGACTACTTCAGGCATGTAACAGGCCTCAAGGAGAGGCCAGTGGGACCCCTGCCCGTCTATTTCGTCTACGAGAATACTATTTTATTCAAGCCCGAGGTCGATGCAGTAAGCTACAAGGAGCTTTTGCCCGAGAACAAGCCGACAGGCTCTGTTCCCGCAGGATCGATAGCAATATCCAACCAGATCTCAAAGAAGATAGGCCTTGTAGGAATCAAGCTTGTGGAGGATCGGCGCTACGGGCCTTCCGGAGAGAAGTTCGAGGCCACAAATGTCATCGGCAGGGTCTTGGAGCCTGAGAAGCTAAGAGATGTGGCAGAGGGGGAGACGGTTTACATCATGGAGGTGCACTGAAGATGCTGGTCACAAAATATGTGATAACGTCCTCGGAGTCGAATATCCTTCCCTCGGACATCGCCATGAAGATCTACGGCTCGAAGTACGATGTGACAGTCAAGGAGACCTGCTTTGGCGTAGTTATCAATGGCGAAGAAAAAGTCATAAATGATCTGGTCAAAGAGATCCGCTCTATGGACCCTGCAGGCATATTCATCAAGGACCGGGGTTTTCCTCCTGGCGATCCAAGGCGCTGCCGCGGCAGAAGGGGTGGCGGGGCAAGACCCGGCTTTTACATGATAGAATCAGAAACTAAGATTCTGCCTATGATCTCCAGGGCTCTGGCCAGTGAGGGCGATATCCCTGCCGCACCAGAAAAGAAGAAGCCTCTTCCTATCGGAAGGCTGGAAGAGATAGCTAAAGAGGATTTATCCTGAGGTAAATCAATGGCAAAAGTTATCGTTTATCCTCCCACCAGCATGATTCTCTCTGACCTTGTGGAGAGGATGGGCCACAAGGCGCTTGTGGTTCCGGAAGCAGTTCGAAAGCTGGTGACGGAGAGCAACATACAGTCTCCGCCTCTGAATATGACTCCTGAGGAGCCGAAGAAGGGGCTTCGCTATGCAGCAGTGGATGTTCCATCCGGCGTTAGGGGTAGGATGTCTCTGATAGGGCCGATAATCGAGGAAGCTGAGGCCGCAATCATAGTCGAGGACCCTGGATGGCTTACGGGCTGCGCCGGATGCTCTCGGACAAATGAGCTTGTGCGGCTTCTCATCAGGACCAAAGGCGTTCCCGTGCTGGACCTCTCCTATCCGACAGACGATGCAGAGGCCAAGGTATTTGTTCATAAGATCAAGGCATTTCTGGAGGGATTGTTGTGATCCGGATAGCCCAGTTATCCTGCGGCGCTGAGTACAGCGGCATCCAAAAGGAGATCGAGAGGGCGGCTGAGACGGTAGGCGCAAAACTGGTCTATCCCGAGGTCTCACTCGACGACATCCTGAATGTTGAGAGCACCTTCGGCGTGTCCGTCTCATCGGGAGACCTCAACCTAGCAATGGCCCGGGCTGTGCGGATCGTCCAGAATCCGGATCTTGCAGATGCCGTGATCGTCATGACATGCTTTCGCTGTGCTGAGGCTGCCATCATCCGCTCGGAGATCAGAAAGTTCATTCACCAGCATTCCAGTATCCCCGTCCTGAGCTACTCGTTCACAGAGAGAACGACTGCCGAGACACTTCTCACCAGAATGGAGGCGCTTGTAACAACTGTCAAGTTCCGGGGACTCCTGGCGAGAGAAAAGCAGAAGGGTCTGACGGCTGGAATTGATTCAGGATCTACCACAACCAAAGCCGTTGTGATGAGAGACAACCAGGTGATAGGAACAGGATGGAATCCCACAACCGAGGTCTTGCAGAGCGCAGAGGATGCCCTGCAAGCTGCTCTCAAGATGGCCGGCTTGTCAAGGGAGGAATTGCAGGCCATAGGCGTCACAGGATACGGACGGTTCCTGGTTGGCAAGCACATCAATGCAAAGCTGATCCAGGAGGAGATCACAGTCAACTCGAAGGGGGCGGTCTTCCTGGCCGACGCCCAGAGGGGACCCGCGACGGTTATTGATATCGGCGGCATGGACAACAAAGCCATCTCGGTGCAGGACGGCATTCCAGGCGGCTTTACAATGGGAGGGATATGTGCCGGAGCCTCGGGAAGGTTCCTTGAGTTGACCGCCAAGAGGCTGGGGGTGGACATCACTGAGCTAGGCAAGCTGGCGCTGAAGGGCAACTATCAGAACGTGGCCATGAACAGCTACTGCATTGTCTTTGGAACCCAGAGCCTGGTGAACAATCTGGCAATGGGCAAGAAGCCGGAGGACGTTGCAATGGCCGCCTGCCATTCGGTGGCAGAGCAGGTCTACGAGCAGCAGCTCCAAGAGGTCGAGGTCAAGGAGCCTGTGATCATGGTCGGCGGGACGTCTCTGATCGAGGGGCTGCCGAGAGCCATGGAGGAGCTTCTCCAGATCAAGGTTTCAGTTCCCAAGTACGCACAGTACATCGGGGCTGTTGGCGCTGCGCTGCTGGTTTCGGGGCTGCTGGAGGATTAGAGATGGACCCAATGGAGGTCTTCAAGATCGAGGTCACAGGGGAAGAAGATTACGCGGCTAAGAAATACCGTGAGATCATCATGGACATCTTGCAGGATCTCGGCCTCATCCGGTCCATAGGCCGGCTATATGTTTATGTGGATATAAAAAAGCCGTTCTTTTCCGTCTTTGGACTTCTTCGCTCCGGAGTTCCGCCTCTGACTGCTAAGGATGTAGGCGATGTGATGAAGGTGCTGGGTGGCTATCAGATCAAGATCAATGATGAAGAGCATATGGCCGAACTGTTGAAAGCGCTCTGGGAGCATTATGGCAGAGAGAGGGTAGAGCAACCTGCCAGGGATATAGTGATAATCGCCTCGGACAGTCCTCCATCGGATCTGGTGGTGGCAGACCTGGAGGCGGAGTTTCTGCAAGATCTGACCGATGCTTTGGTAAGAATTGCCCCGGAAGGTTTTCGCAACCGGCGCAATGAGATGACCAAAGGCAGCTTCCTTTTCATAGCCGCCGAGGAGAGCTTGACCCCTGAGATGGTATCTGAGATCAAAGAAAAGATCCGGGAGATGGAAAATGCTTGAGCCTGTGATGTTCACGGGTGGGTTGTACAAGCACGACCTGGTCGTGGAGCTGGTGGAGGATCTGGGCGGCTACATCCTGCAGAAGAATGTGACTCAGACCGAGATCATACTCTTGATATTGATTCCAACAGAAGACATGCCTGTGCTTCAGGCACTTTCCAAAGAGCTGAGAAGCGAGCTGGTGCGTGCACCCCTGGCCGGAACAGAGGTGGCGGTGGTGACACCAACGCTTGCCATTCATCATCTGCCTCATGTGGCCTGCGATATTGCCGAATACCTGCGCAGGCATGGCTCCAAGACCAATATGATAGGAATGGCCAGAGGCGTGGGCCGGGAGATCGCCCAGATCAATGAATATGAGACGGCATTGATAAACGAGCATGATGCAGCAGTATTCATATACGGCAACTTTCAGGACTGCATCAAGAAGAAGGAGAGCCTGTACAGGAACATCAGCGTTCCGGTGGTGGTCACCGGCGGACCGAAGATCGATCCCAAGGAGCTTCCCTATGCCTTTGACTATGTTCAGAACATTGGGCGAATGGCCCATAGATCCAGAAAGGCCACGGAGATCGGATCTCTGGACAAGATCGTGGATGCCGTGGGCCGGGCGCTGGACAAGACCCGGGCAACAATTGCAAAGGATCCCCTGACCACTTCTCCGCCCAGGATCATGGATGCAGTGCGCGAGCAGGTGCCTGATGTGGAGTTCTCCTATTCGCCTCTCCCAATAGCCCTTAACCTGAACGGTTTGCGGGTGAAGCTGCCTTACAATTCGTACAAGGATGCGGTGGCGTGACATTCGATGAGGGGGTCAGGCTCGGGGAGATCGCGACCATCAGGCCATCGCAGATGAAAGACTATATATTGGTGAGGATATTGCCAGCTTCTGAAACAGGATTCGTATTCTAGAGGTCTGGTCCATCAGGAGATCGCAAAAAAAGTCCGTGGCAGATTAGACTGCAGGCCGAGGATAGTCATGAGCTTTGAAGACGAGCTGGATGCCATACTGGTCAAGGGGACGGATAAAGCCGCAAAGGATATTCTGAAGTCGAT
>JBFYLF010000088.1:0-6323 GCA_041305505.1 Methanothrix sp.
CTCAGCCACAGCTCGACATTGATGATCCTCCACAAAGACTCGCTGTGGTTCTTCCTTTTCCTGCCATCAGCACCCGTATGCTCATTTAGCATCTCCATCACCGTCTGGCTCTTCCAGTACCTCCTGCTCCTAAAGAGGCTGGACGCGAATATCTCCTGCGCCATTCCAACAAAGTCCGGAGACATCAGCCAATCATCGTCAGGGGCGGCAAATCCTATCTTGTCCCTCCTGCCTAAAATCCTCTCCGATACCAGATCCCTCAATGCCGCTCTCAGGATGTACTTGGTCGTTCCACCCCTGATCTTGCAGCCTGAGGGAAGGGATGCTGCCAACTCAACAAGCCGAAAGTCGAGGAAGGGCACCCGGGTCTCTATGGACCAGCGCATGGAGTTCTTGTCCTCGTAGCGCAGGAGCTGGGGGATGCTGTAGCGGCAAAGGTCGCTCTTGAGCGCACGGTTCAGGTCAAAGCCCCTCTCTGTCAGGGGATTGGCCAGATCGATCTCATCAGACCATTGGAGATGCCTCAGGCGGGAGAACCAGATCCTTTCAGTCCACCCCCCTGACAGCCCCAGGCGGCTTATGACCGTCATGGCCGGAAAGAGAAGCATATCCGAAAGTCTGCTCTTCATCCTATTTGCAGTCTCACGCGCCTCTCCAAGGCGGAAGCTCAGCAGCGACTCAAAAAAATAATATTTATAATATATGAAATAGCCGGCAAATATCTCATCGCTTCCCTGACCGTCGAGCAGAACCTTCATGCCGCTCCTATTTGCAAGCTGCATCACCTTGTACTGCCCGTAGATGCTGAGGGATCCAAACGGCTCCTCCTGGGTTCTGATAAGGTCGGAGAGGTCTTTGATCAGATCCTCGGTGCTCGGGCTTGTGCTGTGAGCCTCGACGTCGGTCTCCTCCACAACTTGGTCTATGAAAGCTGATTCATCCATTCTCTTTCCCGGGAATACGAGGGAGAATGTCTTGATCTCTGCATCCTCTTTCAGCTTTCTCATGGCATAGACTATTGAAGAGGAGTCTATCCCGCCGCTCAGGCACGAGCCAACGGGCACGTCGGATATGAGCCGGTATCGAACGCTGTCCATGAACAGCTCTCTTATCCTCTTCGCGACGTCCCCTTCCGCCACATCCTCTTCTGAGATGCTCTTGTTCAGAGACTTCTTTTCATTCAGGTCATACCACCTGCGCTTCTCAAGGCTGCCGTCGGACAATCTGTAGATCATGCTATGGCCCGGCATGAGCCTCTCGATTCCCCGAAAGAAGGTTTCAGGCAGGTGATCCACAAAGCCGGATGCGAGGTAATCATAGACCACTCTGTCGTTGGCAGCGCGCTCCAGTGGATGCTTGAGTATGCCCTTGATCTCGGAGGAGAAGATCAGCCCCAGCTCATTCCTGGAGAAATAGAGCGGCTTGACTCCGAATCTGTCCCTTGAGAGGAACAGCAGCCCGCGATTTTTATCGTAAATCGCAAAGGCCCACATCCCATTGAACCTCTGGACACAGTCTTCGCCCCATTCCTCATAGGCGTGAATTATGACCTCAGTGTCGGTGTTGGATGAGAACTTGTGGCCCATCTCCTCCAGCTCTGGCCTGATCTCCTGAAAATTGTATATCTCGCCGTTGAAGATAATCCAGATGCTGCCGTCTTCATTGCATTTCGGCTGCCTTCCTGCAGGTGTGAGGTCTATGATGGCGAGCCTTCGGTGGCCCAGTGAGACCTTCTCATCGATATAGGTGCTCTGATCGTCCGGACCGCGGTGCTGCAGGGCCTGGTTCATCCTCTCTATCAGATCAGGGTCCGTCCATGTAAAACCGTTGATGCCGCAGATCTAAATCACCTGTTTATTCAGGGCTTCTTCCAAGACCTCTTCATACCTGCTGGAGATCTTCCTCCAATCGTATCTCTTCGCCAGGGACCTGTATCTGCTTTCATCCTCATTTGAAGCCAGGATTCTATCGGCCTGAGTGACGAAGCTATTTACATCATCATAATAATATATTTTATCTCCGAGCAGTCTCTCCAGTGATACCATCCGGCTTGAGAGGACAGGTCTTCCGCAGGAGAGGTAGTTGAAGACCTTCCCTCCTGCAGCGTACTCATTCTTCTTCATCATCTTGAGGGGATTGAGGCCTATGTCCATGGCACAGATATATCGGGATAGCTCCTGGTACTTGACGGCCCCGGTGAAGACAACTCTCTTGCTGACGCCGAGCTCTTCAGCCATTCTCTTTATCTTGTCACCGTAGTCGGTAAACAGCCCCGGACCCACGACCAGCAGCGTGGCATCGATGCGCGGAAGCGCCGATACAACGCTCTCCAGGTCGACCCAGTGCTCAAGAGAGCCCACATAGCCGAGGACCGGGCCCTGGAGGCCCAGGGCACTCTTTGCCTCCTCTCGGGGCATGGGCCGCAGAGCTTTTGTATCCACGCCGTTTGCAATCACAGCCACTTCTTTAACGCCCAGCTCTTTCAGAAAATCGGATAGCTCATTTGTGACTGTTATGACAGAGCGTGCATGGAGGAGATTGTACCTGGTGATTCTGCTTACCACCAGCTTGACGATTTTTCCAAGGAATGAGCCGGGGTAGTATATGGATGCTGACTCCTCGAGATGGTCAAGGTAATCGAAGACTATCGGCGCGCCTGCGATGTTGGCGGCAAAAGATGGAAGGATGTTGGTTGAGAGGATGACATCTATCTTAAGGCTCTTGACAAGTCTCCTGATCTTCCATAAGTGATACGGAAAGTTCAGGATATAATAGAGAGACGGATCCTCTGCCATAATCCATGCGGCTTTGAGAAGCCTGCAATTAGTCTCCCTGGCATCGAGCTTGGAGAACCTCTTCAGGCCGAAATGCAGGACATAGACCTCATGCTCCCCGGCAAGGTTGTCGAAGATGAAATTGAGCCTGTTGGGAACAGGATGCCTGATCCAGTCTGTGGTTGGTATTACCAGTATCTTCATCTTATCCTTCGCTTATCTCTTTTTCTAAGATCTGCTCCTATAAAAGAGTGGGCCTTTTTCCCAGGAGACACCTGAAGTTTGCTTCATAACTTTTATGAAATATTGACCGAAAAGATCAAGAGCAAGCCATGCAACCTGGGTCTTAGTTCGAGACATCCTGGCTGTGATAGATTGAAGGCAGTTATTTTGGCGGCAGGAGAGGGCCGCAGATGCAGGCCGCTTACCCAGACCAGATCCAAGGTCATGCTACCGGTGGGAAACCGTCCTTTCATGGAGCATGTAATCAATGCTCTGGCGGAAAATGGCGTTCATGATCTCTACATTGTGGTCGGCTATCAGAAGGAGAGGGTCATGGACTACTTCGAGGACGGCCTTGATTTCGGTGTTAAGATCACATACATTGAGCAAAATGAGCTTTTGGGGACGGCTCATGCCCTGGGCAAGGCAGAGGCCTACATGGACGAGGAGTTCATTGTTGTCAACGGAGACAACCTCATAGACGCAAAGTCCATTCAAGAGCTTATCTCAGCCAATGGAGAGAATGTGATCCTGGCGGCGCTTCGCCGCCACTCGGGAGATTACGGTGTCCTGATGGTCGAGCAGGAGAGGGTAACTGCCATAATCGAGAAGCCCGGAAGACCGTGTTCGGGAATTCTGAATACTGGCGCCTACAGGTTCAGCCCTGAAATATTCGAGGACCTTCGGAGGACGCCGCTGTCGGAGCGCGGCTCTTACGAGTTGACGCAGACAATATCCCAGATGATAGCAGACGGAAAAGAGATCGTGCCTCTGATCGGCAAGGGGGTCTGGGCCGATGCCATCTTCGCCTGGGATCTGCTCAACGCCAATGCCATGGCTCTCGGATTGAAGGATACGAAGATCGCCGGCGATGTCGAGGAGGGGGCCCGGATCAGGGGGGCCGTGGAGGTTGGAGAGGGGAGCATCATTCGTTCAGGCTCCTACATCGTGGGGCCTGTCTCCATAGGAGAGGACTGCGACATAGGCCCCGGAGCAACCATACTGCCATCCACCTCCATAGGCGACTCGGTCAGGATCGGATCGCATTCTGAGATTCGAAACAGCATCATAATGAACGACTCCCGGATAGGCTCCGGGGTCATAATATCGGACTGTGTTGTCGGTGCAAGCTGCATCCTTGGCGATCAGCTTGTCGTCGAGACTGGGCCCTGCGTGGTTGAGGTCGAGGAGGACTTATTGAGGGCAGAGTTTGGCGCTGTATTTGCCGACGATGTGACTGCCGGGTCAAGGGTCCTTGTCAATGCCGGAACGGTTGTGGGAAGCGGGGCTCGCATTTCCTCGGGCTCGTCGGTTCGCGGCCAGATTGAGAGGGAGAGCAGGGTGATTGGCTGATGTGCGGAATTGTGGCTTATATCGGCGATCAGAAGGCAGGGCCTATCCTCTTTGATACTCTGAAGCGGCTGGAGTACAGAGGTTACGATTCTGCAGGTGTCGCCATCAAGTCAAATGGCGAGATAGAGGTCTTGAAGTCCGCCGGAAGGATTGACGATCTCGAAAAGGTCTACTTATTGCGGGGCAGTCCCGGAGAGCACATGGGCATAGGCCACACCCGCTGGGCTACTCACGGCAGGCCCAGCGATCGGAATGCACACCCGCATACCTCCGGCGAGATAGCAATAGTTCATAACGGCATCATAGAAAACTACCTGGATCTAAGAGACCTTCTAACAGAGATGGGCTACGAGTTCTCCTCTGAAACTGATAGCGAGGTCCTGGCCCATCTCGTTCACTTCTATTATAAGGGAGATCTCCTGGCAGCAGTTCTCAAAGCTCTGGGGCATGTTGAGGGCTCTTATGCCATAGCTGTTCTGGCTGCAAGCTCTCCCTATCTGGTCTGCGCAAGAAAGGACAGCCCCCTGGTCCTCGGCAAGGGAAGCGGCGCCATCTATGTGGCATCAGACGTTCCGGCCCTCCTTCCCTATACCAAAGATGTGATCCGCATGAAGGACGGCGAGATCGCAAGGCTCTACAGAGATAGGGTCGAGATGATGGACATGAATGGCTGGCCCCGCGAGACACAGGTCGAGCGCGTGCCATGGGATGCAGATGCTGCCGAGAAGGGCGGATATCCTCATTTCATGCTCAAGGAGATTCATGAGCAGCCGCGAGCCATTCGCGAGACAATAGCAGGCCGAATCTCTGAGATAGATGGCGACGTTCGTCTGGACCTCGGGATGAGCGACGAGGAGATCCGCGCTCTGGAGCGGGTGACCATCATCGCCTGCGGCACATCTTACCACGCCGGCATGCTGGCCAAGAACCTCTTCGCAAGAGCTGCGGGCCTGCCTGTTGATGTTGAGGTGGCCTCGGAGTTTCTGAACCTTCAGGTCAGGCCGAAGAATCTCCTCCTGGGAATCACCCAGTCAGGCGAGACCGCTGACACTCTGCTGGCTCTCAAAAAAGCCAAGACATGCGGGGGCAGGAGCCTTGCCATAACCAATGTCGTGGGCTCGACGGTGACAGAGCTTGTTGACGGGACAATCTACACGCGCTCCGGCCCTGAGATTGGAGTTGCAGCCACAAAGACGTTCACATCTCAGCTTGTTGCCATAATCCTTCTAGCCATACGCCTTGGGAGAGCGCGGAGTCTGCTCACTCCAGACCAGGCCAGAAAGATGCTCGTGGAGCTGACGAAGCTGCCGGGCCTGGTTCAGAGGGTGCTTGAGAAGAGGGAGGAGATCAAAAAGATAGCAGAGATCTACTCGAATGCCGGATGCTACTTCTTCATAGGCAGGGACTACCTCTACCCGATATCCCTCGAGGGAGCACTCAAGATGAAGGAGATTGCCTACATACCTTCTGAGGGCTATGCAGGCGGAGAGCTCAAGCACGGGCCGCTGGCATTGATCACAGAGAAGACGCCGGTTGTGGCTTTAGCCACCTGCGTGGAGTAGCGGTAAAATTAAAAATATCAGCCAAGGTTGTGGCAGTTGCAACTGAAGGAGACCCGGATATAGCCAAGGTCGCAAGTCGGGTGATTGAGCTGCCCCAGACCCGCCCTATCTACTCAGCCGTCCTATGCACCGTAGTGGTTCAGCTCCTATCATACTATACAGCAAATAAGCTGGGCCTTCCCATCGATAAGCCGAGAAACCTGGCCAAATGCGTGACAGTCGAGTGAAGGATTTCTAAAATAGAAGAGCGCCCTGGAGGAGAGCCCCAAAGCCAAAAACCTGTTTTTTTCCAAAATCAGAGGCTCTCGTAAACCTCTTTGATCGCCGGAAGATTTCCTTCCCAGAAGCGATAGTCCTCTGCCAGGAGCTTCTCGGGCTCTCTTGAGAGGCTCTCGCGAACGGCCTCGACGAG
>JBFYLF010000089.1:0-6424 GCA_041305505.1 Methanothrix sp.
CGCTTTGCCGGACAACGCCCACATACCCAACCATTGGGCGCAACTTGTGCCTGACCTGATGCGCTCGGATGATGACGACTCGATGCAGTCCGTGGTCAAGGCCAAGCCACCAAAGAAACGCGGCACGTTGACGCATACACCACTGAACGCGATGCCGATTGTGCAGAAGCTGACCGCAGACCTAGCGGAACAGCGCAAGCAGCGGGCTCAGTTCATGGACCGCCAGTCTTTGGGCACAACGATCAAGCAACTGCTGGCCGTAACAGAAAAGAGCAATCAAGATTGAGAGAGAAATCTCTCTGGCCCACCATGCAACGCCGCCCTCATGGTGGGCTATACCCTGCAACAGGGCGGCATCTGAAACTGGAGAAAGCAAATGAATGACTACCGAGTGGACCGGGCGGACAGCCTGTACACACCTTGTGGGATGAACTCCATCGTGCTCATCACAAGCAACCAACGAGAGGCGGAGCGTGTGTTCAACCACACCGAGCCGGGACTGAACGCGTGGAACCAACCCGACGCACGCTACGGCGTGCTGTTGTCCAAGTGGAGCGCACTGGCCAACAACTACCTGCCACTGAAAAGGAACTACGAGCTGCTCTGCAATGAGACTGACCAGGATGGCCGCCCTCTGAAGGTCATCAAGCTGCCGATGCCTTCGGCCTTGGGCGAAGATCCGAGGCTGCCGGCAAGCTACGCCAACTTTTATATCGGAAACAATGTTGTCCTGGTTCCAATCTTCGGGGACAAGAACGATCGCAAAGCCCTTGAGATAATCAAGGAAGCCTTTCCTGAGCGCGAGGTCGTGGGCATCGGATGCAGGGAGATGGTCTACGGCCTTGGCTCTGTGCACTGCATCAGCCAGCAGCAGCCCAAGTGATGAGAAAATAGATAGATCGGGAAAAGAAGAGAAGGAGAAAAGGAAAAAGAAAAAAATGCGTGTCCCTTCTCTTCGGCTTCACGTCACCCTGAAGGTGTAATCGGTGTCGTAAGATCCCCCGTTGAGGTCTCCAATTCCGAAGTAGTACCAGCCTGCATTGGCTATGTCAACGCTCAGAAGGACGTTGTCTCCCGGCTTCTCAGCATCCTGCCTGGTTATCCAGTTGTAGTTCTTGCCGTAGAAGTCAATCCTTCCCTTCATGCTGGCCTTCGTGGATTTGGGAACATTCTCCAAAGACGCCTGGAGAGCTCCCGGAGCATCGATATAAACCTTGAAGACGTCCCAGTCGTTTGCCGGGAAGATGAATCCCTTGACCTCACTGCCTCTCTGGATCTCTACAGCATCTCCGATCTCATTGTTCGGCTCCTGGTCTACAACGGGCTTGAATGTGACCTGCAGATCGTAAGTCATGTTATATGAGCCTCCGTTGAGGTCGCCTACTCCCAGGTAATACCATCCGGGTGTCCCTATGTCGACGGTCAGGACCGCGTTGTCTCCTGGATTTTCTGCATCGACCCTTGTTATCCAGTTCATGTTCTTGCCGTACAGGTCAATCCTGCCCTTCATGCTCCCCGCAATTGACTGGGGGACATTAGTCAGGGATGCCTGCATGACTCCCGAGCTGTTCAGGAATATCTTATAGAAGTCTCCATCCTGGGCCGGGAAGACATAGGCTTTGACGTATTCATCAACATTTATCTCAGTGGCATCGCCTATCTCTCCATTCGGCTCCTCGTCCACGACCGGCTCGAATGAGACCGCCAGGGAGTAGTCCGAGTCATATGATCCGCCATTGAGGTCCCCGATGCCGAAATAGTACCATCCGGCAGCACCAATATCAACTGTCAGTGTGACAGAATCACCCGGATTCTCCGCATCCTTCCTGGTTATCCAGTTCATGTTCTTGCCATAGAAGTCTACCCTGCCCTTCATATCAGCTGGGACGGCTGAGAGCCGGGCCTGAATGATTCCCGGGCTGTCCAGATGGATCTTATAGAAATCTCCGTCCTGAGCAGGGAATATGCTGGATGTCGCACTCTGACCTACGGCGAGCTCTGTTGCATCTCCCATTTCGTTGTTCGGTTCATAAGAATCGAGATTCTGGCCGCAGGCAACTGAAAACGACGCCAATAGGGCCAGGGCAATTATTAACAAGTCTCTTGACATTAGCTGCACCTCAATATATAGCTAAATTATTCGGTAATAATCCTTTGGCTTGATGTCACCCAATTGAGGAAAATTGTGCAGCCGCCGGACTCAAGCGGCCAGAAGCGTCTTTGCAGCCTCCTTCAGCCGGCATTTGTGGATCTCCTCCTCTCCGTGAGCCGCAAGAGACATCTTCTCCTCATCCTGGAATGCCTGGAGCCTTGTCGTGAGCAGATCGAAGTTGACGAGATGGCCGTCGAACTCGGGGCCGTCGACGCAGGCAAGCCTGGTCTCGCCTCCGACCTCCACCCGGCAGCTCCCGCACATGCCTGTGCCGTCGATCATGATGGGATTCAGGCTGACGAGGGTCTTGATCTTTGCCGGGCGTGTGATCTCGCTTGCCAGCTTCATCATCGGGACAGGGCCTATGGCCACAACCAGATCCGGAGTCATCCGATCCAGGACCTCCTTGAGAACCTCTGTGACGACGACCTTTCTGCCCAAAGATCCGTCGTCAGTGCATACGATCAGCTCGTCAGAGACCGCAGCCATCTCATCTCTCAATATGACCAGCTCCTCTGTTCGGGCACCGATGATGCTGATCACTCTGCTGCCGAGGCTTTTGAGTCTCTTTGCTATAGGGTAGAGAACTGCGAGGCCTGTGCCTCCTCCGATGCATATGGCGCTCTCGACGCTGCCTACCATAGTTGGCCGCCCCAGAGGGCCTGCCACGCTCATGTAGCCGTCTCCCACCTGAAGCTTCTTGAATGCGGCAGTTGATCGGCCAACAACATGGTAGATGATGGTTATGGTCCCCTTTGAGGGGTTCGTGTCAGCCAGGGTCATGGGGATGCGCTCGCCCTTCTCGTCTGCCATTAGGATCACAAACTGCCCGGCCTGTGCAGCGCGCGCGATCTTCGGGGCCTCAATCTCATTTAGGATGATCTCTCCTCCGGCCATCTCCCTTCGCCTGACTATTCGGAACATGTGAAGCCTCAATAAGCAGTTGTGCTCTTAAGATAAAAGAAGATAACGTAAATGATCATCCTCCTGCAAAAAAATATCCACTATTTTGAAGTTGGGCTTTTTGCCCGGGCTTTGAATCCCTTAAAGGGGAAAGATATTTGTCAGGCTTGCTGCCATTCTACCTATCTGTGAAGCCGGGTTCGAGTTATCTAGGCCCAGTCATGGCCCTTCTTATACTGATTGCAGCATCATCTTCAGCCCATGCCTATGGCAAGAGCGTCGAGGACCTTGTGGGCTCCTTCTCCATCGAGAAGACAATCAAGATTGGAAGCAGCGGCGAATGCTTCTCCTCGTCTGAGCAGTCAGATCCGCTTACTCCGCCGGCCTCGGTATCCGGAATCCTAACAGATGACCAGCCTCCTGGAATTGCAGGCCTGGCATTGCAGCCAGAGCAGCTCTTCGCATCCTCTCCAAAGGTTGTCAACCTGACAGCCCATCTCATAGACGACCAGTCTGTCTGGGCGGCGAAAGCCGTATTCTTCGGACCTGCCGGAGAGAATGCCTCTGCTCTCTTCGAATCTCAGAACATCACATCTGGGACCTCCATGGACGGATTTTATGAGGCTCGGATGAGCCTTCCGGGAAACAGCACTGGAATGTGGCATCTGCAGAATCTGACGATTGTGGATGGCAGAGGAAATAGAAAGATTATGCAGGAGGCTGATCTCGCGGCCCTGGGCCTGCCGACGACCATCACAGTCGTCTGAAGAGGAGCTGGATGGTTAAATTTTCTTTAAACTCAGACGCTCCAAAATTACTTATCGCATCATGACCATATACAGCAGCATGGCCTACTATGATGCTGTGAGGCGCATCCTGATTATAATCTTTGTACTCAACGTCGTCACAGCCCTGGCCAAAGGGGCCTACGGCCTGTTCACAGACACACTCTCCATGAGCGCAGACGGCCTGCACTCCTTATTCGACGGCACAGCCAATATAATAGGCCTGGTCGGGATCACCTTGGCAGCAAGGCCGCCGGACAGGGAGCACCCATACGGCCATGCTAAGTACGAGAGCTTCGCCTCAATAGGAATAGCCATACTACTCTTCGCAAGCTGCCTTCAACTGGTCCTGGCGGCTTTGGGCAGGCTTAGAAGCGGGGCCACTCCTGATGTCACCGCTCTCTCCTTTGGAATAATGGGGCTGACATTGATAATCAATATTGCTGTCTCGAGCTACGAGTACATCCTGGGTCGAAGGCTCAAGAGCAGCATCCTGGTAGCGGACTCCCTGCATACCAGGAGCGACGTCTATGCATCCCTCGGTGTGATCTTTGGGCTTGTGGCTGTCAGGATGGGCTATCCAGAGGCAGATCCTGTCATTGCCCTATTAATCTGCCTCCTGATCATCTTCACCGGCTTTGAGATCCTCAAGAACAGCTCAGTTGCATTGCTTGACACTGCTCCGATTGATGAGGATGTTATAATCGATCTCGCTGGATCTGTGAAAGGGGTTTGCTCCTGTCATGCCGTCAGAACTCGTGGAACTGCCGAGGAGATTTATGTTGACCTGCACATAGGAGTTGACAGCGCCCTCTCCATAGACTCTGCTCATAAGGTCGGTGAGGATGTAGAATATGCTATAAAGAGCGGGCTATGTGGAGTCAGAGACGTCGTGGTCCATCTTGAGCCCACAGGCTACTGCGAGACCAGGGGCCTAAAGGCTCCAGAGAAGAATCGATAGCGATAAAAGAAGAGCAATAAAAGAGAATAGGGAGCATCCAAGAATGAAGGATTTGACAATCACAGTCTCAGCGGCAGGGACAGCCGCAGCCCGCACATTTGCCTACGAGATAAGCTCTCTTGGAAAGACGCTGGCTAAGAGGACTCTTGCGCCCGTCGAGTCTTCGCAGGTAAAGGAGATCGGATCGCAGTACTTCTCGCTTTTGCGTGGGGCAGGCAGGTCTGATTCAAAGAGCTATCTATCAATCCTTGGCAGATCCCTCTCACGCCTCTTCCTTGAGGCAGGGGAGCAGGAGTGGAGGGATGTGGTCATGCCGGTGGACAGGCTCGTCATATCTTCGAGCATCCCCGAGGTCTTGCTGCTTCCCTGGGAGCTGCTCATAATCGCAGGGAATGATCAGGTGGGCTGCAGCATTCCGATTATTCGCAAACCGGGCGGCGAGGTCTCGGGCAGCCTGCCAAAGCCCTCAGCCGGGCCCCTGCGCATTCTCTTCATGGCAGCAGACTCTGTGGACTATGAAGAGGAGGAGAGGAGGGCCCAACGGATGGGCGAAGGCCTGAACATGGAGATTGCAGTCTCCGAGAGCAGCAGGCCAGAGGATCTGAGGGCCCTTGCAGAGCAGTTTCGGCCCCACCTGATCCATCTGGCAGTCCAGGCAAAGGTGGCAGGGGGGCGAGCAGTTCTTTCTCTTGCTGGCGGATCCGAATCTTCTGCTGATATGCCAGCGGAGGATCTCGCAGATCTTCTGCGTGGTGCGGCCGAATGGGGGATAATCGTATCAGGAATGGTTGGCGATGACCCGTCAGGCAGGCATCTGCTTTGCCAGGGCTTATCCCAGAAGTTTCCACTGGCGCTGGCCATAGACGGCCCAATCGACTCAGTACTGCCTCTTTACAGCTCTCTATCTTCCGGGAATACCCTGGAGGAGGCTTTGATCTCAACTGGCAGGGAGAGCGCAGCCTCTTCATCCGAAGGCTTCGGTCTTATGCCTTTTGCGGGATTATACTCAATTCACAGCAGCGGCTTTGGCCCTATGATCGATCCGGATCTAGAGCCGGTCCTCTTGGAGTTCAGGGCATGCCTGGACCTTGAATCTCTGCCCGGCCTGCAAGACGGCAGGACGAAGTGTTTGTTCAGACTCTGGTCATCACGGGCCCTGACGGATCCGGCAAGAGCGCTCTCGCCGTTCGCCTCTCAAGCCTTTTGGCCCGCGCCGGCTACTCATTAATTCCAGTCTATAGCTCACCTCAAAACGGCATAACCTGCACAAGGCTATTCGAAGCTGTTGCCGATATACTCGGCAAAAGAGGCCTTGATGAGGAGGCTGCAAGGCTCAGGGAGCCAGGACCTATTCAGAGGCGGCTGGAGGGTCTCATGGATGTCTTCAAGAGCCAGAGGATGCTCATTCTCTTGGATGGGCTCGATCTTGATGACAAGAGCCAGAGGATCCAAGACCCGGATCTCTCAAGGTTTTATCTCATGATGATCAGGGGCCTGGCAGCAAGCAGGGCGATCATAACATGCCGCTCTCTGCCAGCAGACGCCCTGACCCTTCCATCCCGAGCCTGGCAGTGGAAGATTGAAGGGCTATCGCAGGCCGCATTTGCCAGAGGCCTCCTCTCC
>JBFYLF010000090.1:0-5912 GCA_041305505.1 Methanothrix sp.
TTTCCTTCATTTTAATCCGCAACTCTTGAATGGATTACAATTGTTCGCACTTCAGCCGGTCCAGAGCTCTAGAGAGGCCTGCATAGGCCAAGACTATCTTTCCCTCCGGTTTATTCGCGCAGCCCAGCAGCTCACAAAGCTCCTTATCAAAGGCCTCCAAAGCCGCCATATCGATGCCTCTCCTCTTGAGGTATTCGTGCCCCCAGGGCCCGGCCACCAGGTATTTGTTTAGAGGATCGGAGCTGGACTTATAGTGCTCCAGCAGCGACTTCTCCGGATTCTCCATCCGATCGAATGTCTTTTGCAGAGCAGCAGCCCTCTTTTGCTCATCTGTTTTGCTGGCCGTGCGGGGTCGGAATACGAGGGCTTCCAGGGCCTGGACAAGGATGGCATCCAGATTCAGGTGAGCGAAGCGGATGAAATTGGAGAGCGTCTTTGGGTCGTTGCTCTTGGTTGCTGACTGGACATAGACCAGGATCTTATCTATCTTCCCGATGAACCCGCCCTGCCGCAATGAGAGAAGCTTATTGCTCAGATCCTGGATGTTCTGAGCATCAGCGCTCCCATCTTCAGCCGAAGGACCGATCTTTTCAATGGCTTTGATTCCGACGGTCATGATCTCAACACTCCTTTCGCCTGATCAAAACATGAGCCTTGGCAGGATCTTCTGCCCGGCCAGGAGGCTGCTTGCATCTTCAGCCCTGCGGATGACATCGGCCCGGCTTCCAGAGACCAGTATCTCGGCAGGACGGGGCTGGCCGTTGTACTGGGAGGCCATGGAGAAGCCGTAGGCTCCGGCGTCCAGGAAGGCCAGGATGTCGCCCCGCTCCAGAGCAGGCAGCCTGCGCTCCTTGGCCAGGATGTCCCCTGTCTCACAGATGGGCCCCACAACTGTGTAATTCTCAGCCGCGGTCTCATCGGCGTGGTTGGCCGCCAGCACATGGTGATAGGAGTCGTAGAGCATGGGCCGGGCCAGGATGTTGAAGCCTGCGTCCACCGCCACGAAGTTGACGTGAGCCCTCTTGACCACATTGACCCTTGTAAGCATTATGGTGCTATCGGCGACGATGCTCCGCCCCGGCTCCAGGATCAGTTTCGGAGATATGCCAAGGCTGCGGCATCTGCTCTGGAAAATGGGCAGCACTGCTGCTGCCAGGTCGGTTGGGGTGGGCGCTGGGCTGTCAGGATGGTACTGGATGCCTAATCCCCCACCAAGGTCGATCCGCTCAATCTTGCCCCCAGCCGCGACCACCGCAGCCGCTATGTCCATCATCTTTCCAGCCGCCTCGGCGAAGGGGGCGGTATCCAGGATCTGGGAGCCTATATGGCAGTGCAGCCCAACGGGCTTTATGCCCTCCAGCTCCATTGCTCTCCTGTAAGTCTCTGCCACCTGCTCCGCGGGAATGCCGAACTTAGAGGATCGAAGGCCCGTAGCGATCTTGGGGTGGGTCTGTGGTGAGACATCTGGATTGACCCGGAACAGTATCTCCGCCTCCCGACCCAGCCGTTTGGCTGTATTCGCCAGAAATTCCAGCTCCTCGCGGGAGTCAACTGACATCCGCACGCCGGCCAGAATGGCCATCTCGTGATCCTGCTCGCTCTTGGAGTTGCCGTTGTAGAGGATCTTATCCTGAGGCATGCCGGCCATGCGCACCAGGGAGAGCTCTCCTGCCGAGAAGATGTCAGCGCCCATCCCCTCCTGGGCTGCTATTCTCAGGATCGAGAGGCTGCCGTTGGCTTTGACTGCGAAGTACTTATCGGCATCTGGAAAGGCCCTGTGGTAGGCACGAATGTTCTCTCGCAGGCGGCTCTCGGAGGTGACATAAAGGGGTGTGCCGTGCTCCTCTGCAATAGATGGCAAGTCCACGTTCTCCATGAAGAGATGATTGCTGCGAGCTGTAAGATGAGATTTAGGTCCGAACATGAGTTTAGCTGATATCACCCTGGATTACTAAATTGTTTCTATGAGGTAGCGTGCACGAATTGCTGTAATTTCGCAAAGCCTCTTTGAATCCCTTTCGAACCTATGAGGGGAAGATAGAATAAAAATGTTTCATAAAGAAAGGCAACCTTCTGGATGTGGGCTTCATCTATGTTTGGGGTTTTTCTTACGGCGCCATAAAGCATCTAATGCAACTGTTTTTTCAGGTAGATTTATTGTAGAGCACAGCTTTCTAAAAGGAGCTAAGACAGCTCAGCCTCTGAAAAGACACTTTGCGTGGAGGTAACATTGTAAAACGTCCTGACCCTGCTGCCGGGATATACAACTGAGAATCGGGCTATGCCCTCTGCTGTAGAGCTGTCATTGCATCTGAATGGGGTAGAGTCGAAGAGATAATAGCCACTATTAAATCTTCCTGCACCTCTCACATGAAGGGAGGCGCCGTCATAGTCCGCCCGGACGAGCTGAACATCTTTATAGCACCCTAAAAAGGATCTCAACTCCGGCTCGAGGTACCTGCATCCCAGGACCATTACATAAATTTGGGTAAATGCATCGAGCGTGAAGTTCAGATCGAAAGTGGCATTTTCGCCTTCAAGCCTCATGGTCACATCATCTATTTGGATATGCTTGCTTCCTGCCGCCGGGCAGCAACAAATCATCGCACTGAACGCCAAAAAAGTTAAAATTGCAGATGTTAGTCGCATCTCTCACCCATATAGCTTCAATATTGAGGGCAGGAATAGCACCAATCCCATTATCACCAGAAAAGCTAAGAAGAGCAGTTGCTGCTTTCTCTGCGCCGACTTAAACTTTGACTCGCAAAGCTCGTCACAGAAGTTCTCATCCTGGCGCACTGCATTGCCGCAAACCAGGCAGTGTTTATGCGGCATGATCTCCGACATTAAATCACCTTAAGCGGTTTTGGATCAGTCAGGTAATTAAGGTTTTCCCGATAACCCGGCATGACACCTCTGAAGACATTCTTCAATCGAATCGATTGGCAAGATGGCCGATGTCTCCGTCTAAAATTGCATTTATCGAATCTGCAAATCTCAATCATCATCATCATCATCCTCATCCTCATCATCGACTTCCCCCTCCACCAAAAAAATATCATCCCTCTTGATATTTTTATTACTGTTAAAATAAAATTTGTATATGCATCTTACAATCTGATATTTCCATAAACAGTTCTTCTATCAGAGAATAAAAAAGTTGAGGTTTATATTTCCACTGGAAATAAAGGGGTTCGATAAAAGGATATTCTTCTTGGTTTTTGCATTAACTATAAAAAGCTCGCTGCAAATCAACACAGCCATGCAGAGAATCTCGATTATCACCCTCATAATCTTGCTCATCTGGCTTTCTGTCGCGGGAGATGCCAGAACCTATATTGTAGATGACAGCGGCTTTGCCAATTACGCTACAATCCAGGAAGCAGTCATCGCTGCCAGCGATGGAGATACGATTTACTTAAAGCCAGGCGTTTATAAGGAAGAGGTAGTCCTGAACAAGAGCCTGACATTATTGCCTCTTAACGGGGAGAATGATCCCATAATCGTAGACGGGGGCGGCGACCTTGAGACGGGAATAACAATCGCCTCAGATGGCTGCTCTTTGCAGGGCCTGACGGTCAGGGACTATCTCGGACCGGCAATCTATGTTCAGTCCAATGGAAATCTTATAAATGAAAATACGATTGAAAAGGCCAACCCAGGTCTCTTGGCTCGCAGCTCCAGCGATAACACAATAGCAGGAAACATGATCAAAGACAGCCAGGGAGCTATAGCCATATGGGAGAATTCGAGCAATAATCAGATCGAGAATAACAGAATTGAGGGCTGTAACTTATCTATTCTTGTAAGTAAAGCATCTCAAAATATAATCTCAGCCAACATGATCTCAGACGCCAATTGGGGCATATGGCTGATTGACGCTGAGGACTGCCAGATCGAGGATGATGACATAGAGGCAGGGTATTTCGGCATCCTCGCTCAAAATAGCAGCTCGCTAGGTATTGACAGCAACAGGGTTTCCTTAAAGACAGCCTCTTCTCCCACGACCAACGGAATTGTCCTGGTCAACTCAAGCGTAATAGAGCTTATCGGAAATGAGGTAGATGGGGGGGATCTTGGAATTGGATTGTCCAATTCCACAGAGAACAGCATTCGAAACAATTCAATTGTAGGCAGCACTAGCGGTCTTGTCGTCAAAGACTCCGAGCGGGATTTTCTGACTGAAAACAGGATCTTTAGCTCTGAGTATGGCATGAGAATGGAGAACTTCAGCCAGGGCATAATCTATCGAAACGAAATAGCCAGCAGCCATAACGGCATTGACCTTGCAAGCTGCATGAAGAACAATATCTCAGAAAACAGCTTCGTTGGAATCACTGATACAGCTTTGCAGGCCACACTTTCAAGAGAGAACTTATTCAGAGCCAATCTGATCTCGGACAGCTCAATGGGAATACTACTTGTGGATGATTCGCTTAATAGTCTCTCTCAAAACCGGCTTCTTAATGTGAGCCGGTGCCTTTATGTCGAGTCTTCTGATAGAGAGGGCTTTGATAATTCCATAGATGAGTCCAATGTTGCAGACTCTGTTCCTCTCGTTTACCTCTTCAACCGTTCCGGAGAGGTGATCGAGGGACGGGAGATGGCTCATCTCACATTGGCATATTGCGAGAACCTGACTGTTAAGAGTTCGTCTATCACAAAAGATGCTCTCTTCCTCTTTGCTTGCAGGAACAACAGCATAATCGAGAACAACATCTCATCGTGCTATGGCATCCGACTGGTGGGCTGTGACGGAAACGAGATCTCGGGCAACAGACTGCTCGAAAATAAATTCAGCGGCATGTTCCTATTTGACTCGAATTCCAATGACATTGCCGGCAACAATGCATCACTAAACAGCCAAAACGGCATCTCACTGCTCTCATGCAGCGGCAACACAATTCGCGACAATGAGGTTATTGCCAATCTTGCATCAGGCATCTGGCTCAATCTCTCCGATGAAAACCTGATCCAACAGAATAACATCAGCAGCAATGCAGTTGGCTTGATGGCAATGACTTCCTCAGAAAATAGAATATACCACAACAACTTCTTGAATAACCAGGAGCAATCGGAGGACAATGGCGGGAGCAACAGCTGGGATCAGGGCAATATTACAGGAGGAAACTTCTGGAATGATCACATCGCAAAAGGCAATCCGAGCGAGAAGTGGCCGAGGATGATCAAAGGGGGGAAGATGTCAGACAGCTATCCATTCCAGGATGAGAGCGGCTGGCTGCTGGCCGAAGCCAGCTCCTCTTGACGCGAGAAGAGATTTAAGATTGATCGCAATACTTAAGATGATGAAGATATAAGGTGACGAGATATGGCAAAGAAAAAGAATGAAGGCAGCGGCCTTCAGTCATCAGCAGGTCTCATGAGGTACTTTGAGGCGGATGATACAGCAATAAAGCTCGATCCCAAGATGGTGCTTGGAGCCTGCATCGGAGCAGGCGTTGTGATTATGGGACTGAATATCGCCTTTGGCTTTTGGCCCTAGGCGATCAGCCCTGAACTTTTTTTGTTTTTTATTTTATCTGTACTATCCTGGCCGAATCGAGGAATCGCTCTGTATCATCCATATCATAAGTGGATAGGATCACGCCTAATGCATCCGACTTCAGGACTCCGCCAGGTCGGTCCAGGTGGTATGCAACAGGATAAACCGCAGCATAAATCATCTCTTCAGTGGGGCACTTTCGGCCTTGAGCGAATACGCCCATCTGCCCGTCTATCGACCTCTCTGTCAGATTGATCCCTCCGCACACCTTCGACCTGACAAGAGTGCTGTTTGCCAGAGATCTCATGCTGGTCATGTTGATCTGAGAGGGATCGCTTCGGGAGTACATCATGACCGAGACCCTCAAGAACCTGGTCATATCAGACGAAGAGGCGAGGGTCAATGCATC
>JBFYLF010000091.1:0-4853 GCA_041305505.1 Methanothrix sp.
GATGGATATGAGCAGGTTCTGGGGATTGCCAATCGGGCTCATGGCGCTCCCGATTGTCACTGCGAAGGCCAGAGTGAGGAGTAGCATCTTCGCAGATAGCCGGAGCGCCTTTGAGAGATAAAGCATAAGCGGCGTTCCGATTATCGCCAGGGTATCGTTCATGAGCAGAGCCGAGAGAAAGCCCATTGCGAAGAGGATCAGAAGCACGAGCTGATCAGCGCTCTTGGCCCAGCCGAAGATTCTCGCAGAAAGCAGGAGCAGATAGCCGCTCTCCTGCATGGCCTGGCCTATCACGAACATGGCAGCCAGAAATATCATCACATCCGGGTCTATGGCCGCCAGGGCTTCGGAGGGCGAGACCTGGCCGGTCAGAAGAACAGCCATCGCTCCCAGCAACATGATCTGCCAGATGGCAGGCGAACTCTTCCCCGCCTGCCGGACGGCTATGAGCAGGAGAACGCCGGCCAGGACCAGGATGGAAATATTCATGTCAGCAAAATTCAAGTCCGCAAAACCTATGCCTGCAAGAGATTCAAGGGTCACCATTCTTCTCTGGCCTGCCGCTTTCCGGATTGCTCAGCTTTTCAAAAGGGCGTCTTCCAACCCTCGATTGAGCACCGGAGCGATGCGGCTGCTCGTTTGAAGCCTCAAGTTATATAGTTTTCGTTTTATGAAGTGCATGCACCATTTTTCCAGTCTTTTCCGAATTCTCCTCATCGCTCCAGCTTTTGCGCGATCAATCCGGAAAGCTCTGCTTATTATAAAACGGCTGCTTTAATCAGATGCGAAGTATGGCAGAATTATAATATATATTCCTGACCGACACCCTTATAGCTTGAAATTATGCTACATGCTACCACGCATCATATCTTGCCGCAAAAAATGCGGCCGCAGGAAAAAGCAATGGCAGTTGGTGATGATAATGCTCGGCATTGATGATCCCTGGATCTGGGGTGTCTATATTCTCTGCATCTTGAGCGCTCTTTTGTGCATGGTTTACGGCATCATAAACTGGAACCGAGAGGGCGAGCTTGAGGCAATTGAGATCAAAGAGGAAGAGACATGGGAAGCGAATGAAGAAGAAATGCAAAAAGAAGAGCTGGGGCTCTGATCTGATATGGCGCTAAACATTCCTCTTCTCAATGTCATCATCCTGATCTACCTGCTCATCACCATTTACCTCGGATACCGGGGCTGGAAATCGACCAAAGACTCTGAAGGCTACCTTGTGGCCGGGAGAAAGACCCACCCCTACATCATGGCTATGAGCTACGGAGCCACATTCATCAGCACATCTGCCATAGTAGGCTTTGGCGGAAATGCTGGACTCTTCGGCATGGGCCTCCTTTGGCTCACATTCCTTAACATCTTCGTTGGGATCTTCATAGCTTTCATAGTCTATGGCAAACGAACCCGCAAGATGGGCCACAACCTCAATGCCATGACCTTCCCGGAGCTTCTGGGCAAGAGGTTCGACAGCCGCTTCATCCAGTGGGCCAGCGGCCTGGTCATATTCCTGGGAATGCCTCTTTATGCCTCCGTCGTCCTGATTGGCGCCGCACGCTTCATGGAGACCACCCTTCAAATCAACTTCGATGTTGCGCTGCTGATATACTCTGTGATCATAGCTGCATATGTTATCTGGGGAGGACTGCGGGGCGTCATGTACACGGACGCCATGCAGGGGACTATTATGTTCGTTGGCATGGCGATCCTGCTCTTCATGACCTACTCCCATCTTGGTGGAATAGTTCCCGCCCATCAGGCTCTAACGGACATGGCCAATATGGTGCCTGAAAAGCTCGCAGCAATGGGACACGCCGGATGGACGACAATGCCTGTGATGGGCAGCCCCTGGTGGTGGACTCTGGTCTCCACTATTGTACTGGGCGTGGGAATAGGCGTGCTTGCCATGCCTCAGCTCGCCGTGCGGTTCATGACCGTCAAGTCCAATCGGGAGATCAACCGGGGCGTTCTCATCGGCGGCATATTCATCCTCATGATGACAGGAGTCGCCTTCACGGTTGGCGCCCTATCCAATGTCTTCTTCCTGCAGACTCAGGGAAATCTTTCCATCAATATTGCCAACGGAAATGCCGACAGCATAATTCCACTTTTTATCAATGCAGCCACGCCGGAGTGGTTCGTCTACCTATTCATGCTAACCCTCCTGGCAGCCGCCATGTCCACCTCCAGTTCACAGTTCCATACCCAAGGAAGTGCTATAGGCCGGGACGTATATGAGACGATCACAGGCAAGAAGAGCAGCAAGTCCGTGCTCATCACCAGGATGGGCATAATTGTGGCTGTTGTAATCGCCGTGTCCCTCGGATATATATTACCTGAGAACATCATAGCTCGTGGCACGGCGATCTTCTTCGGACTGTGCGCCGCAGCCTTCTTGCCCATGTACACACTTGGCCTTTACTGGAAGGGCTCCACAAAAGCCGGAGCCATATCGGGCCTTCTCACCGGCACCCTTGTGACCGTCTTCTGGTATCTCTTCATCCACAAAGCCGAGGCTGTGCCCCTGGGGATATGCAAGATGCTATTCGGACAGGATGTGCTGATATCCCAGATGCCCTGGCCGGTTGTCGACCCCATACTTGTGGCCTTGCCTCTGGCCATGATAGTGACTGTAGTTGTGAGCCTTTTTACAAAGAAGCCGGAGGATAAGCATCTAAATGGCTGCTTCAAGGGGATAAAATGACGGAAAGTCTAAAAGCCAGCGGCATATCTCATCTCTTTTGGAGATGAAATAAATGAAGCTGATGGCGGCGGCTGCCGTCTTATTTATTCTCTGTCTTATAGGCCCGGCTCTTGGGGAGATGAGCGAGTATCAGAGAGGAGTGGCCAACGGGCTCAAGATAGGGCTGTTTATGGGCGAGTACTACGGACGCGGGCAGTATGTGGTTGACTATGCCGGACAGTACAACTCCTATCTGGAGAACTACTATCAGTTCCTCTATGCCTCGTTTCTCGACAATCAGACTCTTGTAAACGAGTTCATGCGCTCTCCAATAGCTGTGACTCCAGCATCGTCGAGCACCGGTGTGCTCAGGCCAGATGAAAGCGGCAGGATTCTAGGCTACCCTGCAGATGCTTACTACACCTGGATTGGAGCAGTTCCTGGAACCAGCCCGGAGAATCCTGGGGCAGGCTTGCCGGGCGTGTAGACTGAAAAGGGCGGAAAAGGCAGAATTGGACTGAATAAACCACCAACTAAAAAATAACCTTTTTTTGATTTATCCGTTTCTAACGCCGATATAGACCATCCATCCACCAACCAGGACTGTTATCCCGAAGAGGACGAGGCTTCCCAGCCCCATGCCGTTGGGAAGATCCATGATGACCACTCCTCCCATGATCACGCTGCCTAAACCCATGAGGACGACTCCGAGCCTTGCCGAATAAAGATATGTCAAGAAGCCCAGGCTGATAAGAGCGGCAGCAATCAAAAGCGGTATCGAAAACAGGGGGATGGAGATATTCATATCATCCCGTCAAATGGCTGTTTACTTAAATCTATCTCGTCAGGGTCTCAGGGATAGCTCCTCAATTTCGACGGTCCAATTTCGCCAGTTATTTACCTTAGAGTGTCCTTTAATCTTGGCGATGAACCGGATTTACATGGATCACTCTGCCACCACTCCAGTGGCTCCTGAGGTCTTGCAGGCAATGCTGCCCTACTTCAGAGAGAAGTTCGGCAATGCATCGAGCCTTCATAGCTTTGGCCTGGAGGCAAGAGAGGCTCTGGAAGAGTCGCGTGAGAAGGTTGCCGGTCTGCTCAAAGCGAGCATCGATGAGATCATCTTCACCTCAGGAGGAACTGAGTCGGACAACATGGCGCTCCTTGGCACCGCCCGCAGGAATGCAAATCTCGGGCGGCACATCATCACAAGCAGCATCGAGCATCCTGCGATTCTTGAGACCTGCCGGGTCCTCGAAAGGGAGGGCTTCTCTGTCACCCGCCTGCCTGTAAACCGTGAGGGGCTGGTCGAGACTTCAGATCTTCTGAAGGCCATTCGCAAAGAGACCATACTGATATCCATCATGCACGCAAACAATGAGATAGGAACCATCCAGCCTCTGGAGGAGATCGGAAGGATTGCCGCGGAAAGGGAGATCATCTTTCATACCGACGCCGTCCAGAGCGCCGGCAAGATCCCTGTTGATGTAAGCGCGCTGGAGGTCGACCTCCTATCCATCTCAGGCCACAAGCTCTACGGGCCTAAAGGAGTTGGAGCCCTCTACATCCGGAAAGGCACAAAGATCAAAAGCATAATGGCAGGAGGAGGGCACGAGAGGGGCCTACGCTCAGGAACTGAGAACGTTGCAGGAATAGTTGGCCTTGGCAGAGCCTCGGAGCTGGCTCTTGAGAGCATGGCCGCGGAGGGTCAGAGGCTCATAGACCTCCGAGACAGACTGGCCCGGCGTGTTCTGGAGAATGTCAAGGAATCCTGGGTGAACGGAAGCATGAAGAAGAGGCTTCCAGGAAGCCTTAACTTCGGATTCAAATACGTCGAGGGCGAGTCGCTGCTTTTGTACCTCGACTCCAAGGGGATAGCAGTCTCAACAGGATCTGCCTGCTCCTCGCACAAACTCGAGCCATCCCACGTGCTCCTGGCATTGGGCTTGAAGCCTGAGGAGTGTCACGGATCGCTGAGGATCACAATGGGCCGATCGAATACTATCGAAGAGGCCGACTATGTGGCAGAATGCATAGCCGAGGCCGTCGAGAGGTTCAGAGGAATCTCGGCTCTGGGAAGGTAGGCTCAGAAATCTTCAATGCTCGGCACCCTTGCGCGCCTGCACAGCCAGGCCGCGCTTGATCTGCATCATCTCCTCGGGCG
>JBFYLF010000091.1:4908-7501 GCA_041305505.1 Methanothrix sp.
CTTCTCCAGCCCTGATCTCCTCATCCACAGATAGGACGTGCTTGGCAAAGAGGTTCCCGCCTTTTGCCACGAAAGGCGCTGCATCCTCCGAGGCCACGACCCGAAGATGTGGGCTCGGGAAATAGGCATGAAGCCTTCCGGCTCCCAGCATGCTCAGAGTGAGCAGGTTGTCGTTTGCCCGCACAGTTGCGATCCTCTCTTCTCCCGAGTAAAGATACCGAAGCCGCCTGGTCTTGGATAGGCTGTAGGTCGTATCGGCGAGAAAGAGCGCCTCGCCTGCGCCTCTGCCAAACTGGTAGTCGGCGATGATCCTGGCTCGCTTAAGCATGGGTATTCAATTCGGTCAGCCGGCTAATAAAGAGTTGCGGTTTTAAAGCCCGGGAGCTCTGGCATGGAGGCCATATCACCATAATCTATTTTGCTCTCCTCATTCCCATCTCCTCCAATCCTGATAAGATTCGCTATAATACCGGTGATTTGATTGAAACCCCTATCCGAGCAAGATCCCGAAATCTATGCCGCAATCCAGGACGAGCTGGAGCGGCAACGTAGCAACATCATTCTGATAGCCTCTGAGAACTTCACGAGCAGAGCGGTCATGGAGGCCCAGGGCTGCGTCATGACCAACAAGTATGCGGAAGGCTATCCGGGCAAACGCTACTACCGCGGCACGGCCAATGTCGACAGGGCAGAGGAGCTGGCCCGCGAGAGGTGCAAGAAGCTCTTTGAAGGTGCCGAGCATGTGAACGTCCAGCCCGTGAGCGGCACCCAGGCCAACATGGCCGCATACTTTGCAGTCCTCAAGCACGGCGACACGATCATGGGCATGAACCTCGCCCACGGCGGCCACCTCTCTCACGGCAGCCCCGTCAACTTCTCAGGCAAGATGTACAAGATCGTGCCTTACAGCGTATCCAAAGAGACCGAGATGCTCGACTACTCTGAGATGGCGGCCATTGCCAGAAAGAATAAGCCACAGCTCATAGTGGTCGGCGCTTCAAGCTATCCAAGAACCATAGACTTCAAGGTCGTTCGGGAGATCGCAGATGAGGTAGAGGCCAAGGTTATGGCAGACATAGCACACATCGCGGGGCTATGCGCAGTTGGGGCTCATCCCTCGCCTGTGCCATACTCGGATATTGTGACAACCACCACCCACAAGACCCTTCGAGGACCCAGGGGAGCTCTGATCATCTGCAAAGAGGAGCTGGCGGCAGCCATAGACAGATCCGTATTCCCGGGCACCCAAGGGGGGCCTTTCATGCATGCCATAGCCGCCAGGGCAGTGGCCTTCAAGGAGGCGCTGACGCCAGAGTTCAAAGAGTGCCAGTTCCAGACTGTAAGAAACGCCTCTGCTCTGGCAAAGAGGCTCTTGGAGAACGATTTTGAGCTGGTCTCAGGCGGCACTGACAACCACCTCATGCTGGTCAAGCTGATCAAGGAGAAGATCACAGGCAAGGAGGCGGATGAGACTCTTGAGAGGGCCGGCATAACCTTGAACAAGAACATGATACCATTTGACCCGGCCACTCCTTTCGTCACCAGCGGCATACGTATCGGCACCCCAGCCATGACCACCCGGGGCATGAGGGAGAAGGAGATGGTGAGAATAGCAGACCTGATCACCACTGTTCTGCGGGACATCAAGAACGAGGAGACTATATCGACAGTTCGAAGCCAGGCCAGGGAGCTATGTGCCCAGTTCCCGCTCTATCCGGATCTGGCTTGAATCGAATCTGGGACTTTCGGATCTGACCTGATATGATAATCGATGGAAAAGCTCTGGCCGCTGAGGTTGAGACCGAGACGGCTCAGAGGGTAAAGAAGCTGGAGAGGAAGGGGATCATGCCCGGCCTTGCCACAGTCATGGTGGGTGAGAATCCTGCCTCTCAGATGTACATCCGGCTCAAGCATTCAGCCTGCACAAGGGTAGGAATTCGATCAGAGAACGTCGCTCTGCCTGAGAGCAGCTCGGAGGAGGATCTGATAGAGAAAATAATGGAGCTGAACGGCCGGGCTGATATCAACGGCATTTTGCTGCAGCTTCCTCTGCCAGGGGGGAAAAACCCCCAGAGGGCGATGATGAGCATCCTGCCCGAAAAGGATGTGGACGGATTTCATCCTGTGAACATGGGCGCTCTGCTCCTGGGCGCTGAAGGCCTGGTGCCCTGCACCCCCCGTGGCATAATCTATGCATTGGAGAAGCTCGGGCGAAAGATCGAGGGGGCAGAGGCTGTGATCGTTGGCCACAGCAATGTCGTTGGAAAGCCCCTCGCAGCAATGCTTCTGAACCGAAATGCTACCGTCCAGGTCTGCCATGTCTACACAAGGGATCTGGCAGAGCATACAAGGGAAGCTGAGATTCTGGTCGTAGCGGCAGGCGTTCCGGGCCTGATCAAGAGGGATATGGTCAGTCCTGGTGCTGTGGTCTTCGATGTGGGAATCAATCGGGTTGGAGACAGGACTGTAGGCGACGTCGACTTCGAGGCTGTAAAGGATGTGGCTTATGCCATCACACCGGTTCCGGGAGGTGTCGGGCCCCTGACAGTGGCCATGCTCCTGGACCAGACGGTCTGTGCCGCAGAGAGCCAGG
>JBFYLF010000091.1:7543-13455 GCA_041305505.1 Methanothrix sp.
TCCCTGGTCATAGCCCTGGCATCAAGCCGCAAGGCGGTGATTGGAGCAGACCGGAGGGCCATAGCTTTTTTGGGAAGCTGCCAGGCCCTGGAAGAGGAGCTTTATTCTGGACGGATCAGAAACGATTCCGAGCTTGCAGACAGGGCCGAAAAGCTAGGAGCAGCTCTGCAGATCTGCGACGGCAGGGAGAAGGTCTGGAGGCGTGGCGATATGCTGGTTGGCGAGGTCACCGAGCTGTCTGCAAAGCTTGAGCGGCGCAGAAGGATTTACATTGCTCCTGGAGCAAGCCTTCGGGTCGAGATAAAAGCAGGCGAAGATGCGGGCCTCCGGCCAGAGGCCCTGCACGGCGAGGCAAGGATCGCAGCCTGGGGGGGCGTGGGCTGCACCATCTTTGGCAACAGGTTCACCCAGAAGCTGGCTGCGGATGAGATCGCTCTCGTTGGGGGAAGAGTTGACGAGAGACTGATCGAGAGCATTTTGCAAAAAGCCGGAGAGAGGAGCGCATCCGTCAGCCGCGAGCGTACAATTTTGAGCAGCAGTGTCGCCAAGATCGATCCCAGGGCCGATCTTCTGGCGGCCCTTAAGGAAGACTGCGAGGAGAACGGCTGGAGGCTATGCGCTCAGCAGTGATCCTGGCTGGCGGAAACAGCCGCCGCCTGGGCATAGAAAAGTCGCTCCTGATCTTTGGGGAGAGGCCTCTTTTATGCTGGACTGCTGAAAAGCTCTCTGATGTGGCAGATGAGGTTGTCGTTGTGGCCAGGAATGAGCAGCATGCTGCCAGGCTTGAGGAAGCGGCATCCGAATTCCTGAGGCGCAGCGTCTTATTCGCATGGGACAGGTTGCCGGGATACGGGCCTGTGGCTGGAATTGCTGCCGGGATGGTCAGAGGACGGGGAAGATATGCCTTTGCCACCGGCTGCGATCTGCCTTTTTTGAGCCCCCAGGTCGTCGAGAGACTGTTTCAGATCGCAGAGGATGCAGGCAGCGGCGGCGCTGTTCCCGTCCAGCCAAACGGCTTCTTTGAGCCGCTTCATTCTGTTTACAAAAGAGAGGATATGCAAAGGGCCTGCGAGAATGCCATTTCAAGGGGTGAGAGGAGGATTCATGCTCCGCTCCAGGATATCGGCGTCGAGCGCGTTGCCGTTGATCTGCTGAAGCAGTTGGACTGTGATCTTCTAACCTTCTTCAACTTGAACACAAAAGAGGACCTGGAAAAGGCAAAAGCTCTGTGGCCGGGCAGAAGAGAACGTCGGGCCCGGATGCTGTGATTTGGAAAGGTCTATTTTCATTATTTTTTTATAAATATTCTTTGAGCACCTGATAGATTATAAATACAATCACTACGAATAGGGCGATTCTGACAAGCCACCAGAAGGTGCCCCATAGGATCAGGGCGGCCAGTATGGCCAGAAGTATGAGGACCAGGTTCTTCTCGCGGCTCAGGCCGGGGCGCGGCAGCCTAAAGTCTCCTCTATGCATGTCCAGAGCATCAACAGTGGTAGTATTAATCGTTTTTCCCATTAACCGATCAAGCTGGATATTCTTGTGAAATTATATATTGGACTCATCTCAAAATCATCATCCTTTGAACAACACGTAGAGTCAGCTCCAGATCAGTTGAACGCAGAGCTTATTCACTTGGAATTCGCTTGTTCACTTTCCAGATTCCTGTCGCACTTGCTTACTTGATCCAATCTATTTCTCTTAGCATCAACATAAGAACAGAAAAAATCGCAGCCTCTAGAGCGAGTCGTCCAATGCATAGAAAGCTTCGCTTGAATGTTTATCTGCCAATATTCCCAAATTCTGGCCAAAGACTGAGTCTTTCTTCGAATGCGAATGATATAGTTTAAATAGGACTATCAAGGAAATTGCGTTCCTCAATGAAGATCCGTGTAGTGCTTGACATACTGGGCCTCATGTTAGAACTCTTGGGATCATTAATGTTGATACCGGGTATAGTTGCTGCCGTTTATAAAGAGCCCTCCGGTGTGATGGCTTTAGGTCTATCTTCACTCATCACGATGGCAACAGGCCTTATAATCAGACGCATTGGTGAAAAGGGCGAGGTGACACATAAAGAAGCTTTCGTGATTGTGGCTTTTGCTTGGCTCTTGGCGACGATCTTCGGAGCTTTACCATTTATATTTCTCGGATTGGATGAAATTGATTCGCTCTTCGAAACTATGTCCGGATTCACAACTACAGGCGCTACTATTCTGACAGAATCTGATTTACATGGATACTGGATCATCAATTCGACTGCGGCAAATAGCAGTCTCGCTAATCATTTGGTGAATATTCTATTCAACGCTCCTGCAGGGGTATTACCAGGAATTGACAAATATGCAGAAAATACCTTTTACGGTCTGCTCTTTTGGAGGGCTTTCACTCAGCTATTGGGCGGCATGAGCATCATTCTACTTTTCATTGCGATCCTCCCTCATCTCGGGGTTGCAGGGAGACAACTATACTATGTAGATACGAGTCGAGAGGCTCTGACCCCCAGAGTGAGAAGCACGGCCAAGATCTTCTGGGGCATATATCTGGGTTTCGTGGCACTACAGACGATGTTGCTCTGGGCCGCTGGCATATCCCTATATGATTCGCTCTGCACTTCTTTTACCACAATATCAACCGCTGGATTTTCGCCGCTGTCCGCAGGTATTGTTGCTTATGATAACGTTTTGATCGAAATAATTTTAATTATCTTTATGATTGTGGGAGCTACCAGCTTTATTCTTCATTACCAAATTATATATAAAAAAGACCTTTCTAGCTATTTCAGGGATCCTGAATTCCGATTATATATTTTTCTTCAAGCCACAGCCATTGCATTGATTGTCCTATGGGGCGGTGTGGACGGAGATCTCCTGCACAGAATTCGCCTTGCCGGGTTCCATGTTGTGTCGGTAGGAACCACTACGGGATTTACAAACACCTTCGACTACATTAACTGGTCTTCAGCGGCCAATGTGGTGATCATTTTACTAATGTTGATCGGCGGATGCGCTGGAGCGACAGCAGGCGGTATCAAGGTCATTCGGATACTCTTAATACAGAAGTATGCTCGGCGAGAGTTGATGAAGATGCTCCATCCTAAAGCAGTCATTCCCATAAAGCTTAGTAACACATCAGTTTCAGAGGGCGTACTGATCTCTGTTTTATTCTTCACTATCATGTATATAATTATTTTTTTTGCCTGCTCCTTGGCCTTGACTGTCACCGAATCTGTAAATCAAAATTTTGATATTTTATCTGCAATATCGGCAGTAGCCACCTGCATGGCAAGCGTGGGACCAGGACTTGGTGTAGTAGGTCTGGATTTTTCTCAAGTTACTCCTCTGGGAAAAATGATTGCTATATTCTGCATGTACATCGGACGAATGGAGATTCTACCGGTGATGCTCCTATTCCTGCCGGATTTGTGGAAAAAGTAGGTTATTAATTATTATCTAGCTTTTATTTTCTCTTGCAACCTCTTTGCAACTGCCTCGGCATGTCCCTTCACAGACACCTTCCGCCAGACGTGAGAGATCTTTCCCTCGGGATCGATGAGAAAAGTCGACCGGACAACGCCATAGCTCTCCTTGCCGTACATCTTCTTGAGAGCCCATGCCCCGTAGGCCTGCGTCACCTTATGATCCTCATCGCTTGCAAGCTTTATCACTAGGTCCTGCTTCTCTATAAACCTCATGTGACTGGCAGGCGAGTCCCGGCTGATTCCAAGGACCTCCGCTTCCATGTCATGCAGAATGGGAAGGGCGGCAGAAAAGTCCATCGCCTCCCGGGTACAGCCACTGGTGTTGTCCTTGGGATAGAAATATAGAACCAGCCATCTTCCCTGGAAGTCCTTCAGGCATACATCCTGCCCGTCTACCCCGGGCAGACAGAACTGTGGCGCATCATCCCCAACCTCGACCATAAATAATCTCCTTCAGCTAATCTTCTCTGAAATGAACTGCTCAAAATAAAAGTCTATGGGAGGGGAAGTTCAGTAGGGCAAGACATGAAGGCAGTGCTCGATTTTTGGTAGAGAGATAATATTTATACTCAAAGGTTGGTGTTTTACCAAGATAGCAGCCTTCAAGACGGCCTATGGATTAAGGAGAGCGGGGATTCGTATGGGCGAGAGCCAATATCTGGATGATGTGGACAGGACCATCCTTCGCAGCCTTCGGGAGAATGCTCGAATGAGCCTCCAGGAGATCTCCAGAAGATCCAATATCTCTGACGCCACTGTGCAGTTCCGTCTCAAGCGCATGAAGACCAATGGGGTTATAGAGCGATTCACCATTGCCGCCAGCCCAGAGGCCACGGGTTACTCCGTCACCGCCATCATCCTGATCCAGACTGATGGGGACAGACACGACCAGGCTCTCTCTGAGCTGGCCAGAGTCCCTGAGATCACCGAGGTCTATGGAATACTCGGCGAATACGACCTATTCCTCAAGATCTGGTGCAGGAGCCTTGAAGAGCTGAATATGATCATAAACGATCGCATCAGATCTCTGGAAGGAATTGAGGACCTTCATGAGATAGTGGTTGGAAGAAGGGCAAAAGAGGAGATGCCACCGGTCTAAGCAGGGGAATAATCTGGAGGGAGCGCACAATGTCAGGATCCTGGAGCATTAAAGATAAGGCCAGGTCTTTAGGCCTGATGAAGAATGAAGATGCCATCTCAGATGTCATGGAGCTGGCAGCTCCTCCTCTGCCCCTTTTAAGAGAGAAATTCCCAGAAAAGCCCAAGGTTACCATCATCGATTACAGCGATCAGAGCTATCATGAGGCGGAAGCAAAAGATGTAGTGGAATGTTCCCGCTTCAAGGACCAGCCAACTGTGACCTGGATCAATATCGACGGGCTTCATCAGATGGATGTCCTGGAAAAGCTAGGCTCATGCTATGGAATTCATCCTCTGGTTCTCGAAGATATCCTCACAGACCAGCGCCCGAAGATCGAGGATTACGACGACTACATATTCATAGTCCTCAAGATGCTCTACTACGAAGAGGAAGAGGATAAGACCGAAGAGGAAGATGGAGACGATCTGGGCGAGTCCTCCCTCGACATGGACCAGGTGAGCATAATCCTGGGGCCGAATTTTATAATATCGTTTAAAGAGAAAGAGGTAGATGTATTCAATCCGCTGCGCGATCGGCTTCGCACTGCAAAGGGCAAGATCCGCAGGCAAGGGGCCGACTACCTGGCCTATTCGATGATAGATGCTATAGTAGATCACTACTTTGTCATCATGGAGAAGCTGGGCGATAGATTCGAGGATTTGGAGGATGTGGTCGTATCCGATCCCCAGCCAGGGGTACTCCCTACAATCTACAACCTCAAGAGAGATATGCTCTTTTTGAGAAAGTCCGTCTGGCCGCTACGAGAAGCCATAAGCAAGATGCAGAGGACGGACTCACACCTGGTCTCAGAAGCCACCAAGATCTACCTGCGGGATGTCTACGATCACACGATTCAGGTGATTGAGAACGTCGAGACATTCAGGGATATGTCAGCCTCTCTCCTGGAGACGTACCTATCGAGCCTCAGCAACAAGCTAAATGAGGTGATCAAGCTTCTCACCATCATCTCGACGATATTCATCCCACTCACATTCCTGGCAGGTGTGTACGGGATGAACTTTCGGTTCATGCCAGAGCTGGAGTCTCCCTGGGGCTATCCGGCAATCCTGATATTTATGCTGATGGTGGTTGTGGTGATGCTGGCATACTTCCGAAGGAAGGAATGGATTTAAATTGGAATGGATTTTAGCTTTGAAGCCACTTGGAGGTCGTGATAACTTAGTTAGTTGACATTTTATAATATGGTATAGCCAGAAGCTCTTTCAGATCAAGATTTCGACTTATCAAGCCGAAATACCTGGCGGGAGTGCAAGTCACTATCTTGCC
>JBFYLF010000092.1:0-5886 GCA_041305505.1 Methanothrix sp.
ATGGGCTTTCCGATCTGAGAGAGCATCTTGATGTAAACCTCATCAATCCCCTCCACCTCTGCAGCGATCTGCCTTGCAGCCTCGGTCGAGAGCAGATTGTAGATCTTTCCCACATGGTTGATCGGATTCTTGCCGCATGTGGCCTCCAGGCTCATCGGCCGGTTCGGAGTGATCATTCCATTGGCCCTGTTGCCCCTGCCCACAGCCCCGTCGTCCCCCATTTCGGCAGACGTTCCCGTGACCGTGATGTAAACCGACCCCTGATCGATGCTGTCAGCCACATTCATCTGGGCGGTCACCTTTCTGGCTGTGAACTGCCCCGCATACTCGATGATGTGATCCACTATGTCCCTCTTGGTGTCGGCATACTCCTTGAGGTTTGCCAGATGCTTATCAATCATGGCGCAGGCGATCGTCAGGTTGATAGCATCCCCCTGGCGCATGCCCATGACCTTTATGTCCTCGCCTATGGCCGGGATGCTCTTCTTGAGCCTCATCATCTCCCGCTCGGTATTGAAGACTATGTTCTCGGTCTCTGAAAGAGGAGCATATCCCACGCCAAAAGAGGTGTCATTGGCTGAAGGGACTTTTCGGCCAAAGACGTCCCGCAGGTCGGAAGAGCCCATGCCTATCTTTGCATCAAGGATTATGTGATTGTTGACATCGAGGTTGGATAGCGACTCGACCAGGAGCTTTCTCGCAGCTTTGATGGCGATGGTGTCCACGGGGATCTCCTCCTCCTTGAATACCCTCGTCGCCCGGCCAGTGAGCAGGATGTAGAGTGGACAGATGACCTCGCCGCCCCCAAAGACCGGCCTGGACCTGCCTGCCACAATCTGGGTCTTGTCTGTGTTGTGATGCAGCACAGCTCCAAACCTATCAAGGTACTCCTGGCAAAGCGCCCGGCTGATGGACTCGGCGAGGCCATCCGCCACGCTGTCCGGATGCCCGATACCCTTGCGCTCGACCAGCTCTATCTCCTGCTGCTCCAACGGTCTTTGATTGAGGCGTTCAACCTTGATATTTCTCTTCATGACCTTTTACCTCGAATTAGCTCGCAAATCTCCGAAAGGATCTCTGTTGGCCTGAATGAACCCGATCACCATATTAATACTTTGCATTAGGTACGGCTTCATATGTAGATCAAAAGAACCTGGATGCCAGGCTGTGCCTCGTCTGGCAGATATCAGAGGCCCGGCAGCTCCGGCAGGGCGCATCCTCGGGCCTGTCCGGGAGCCGGCCATCCTTTATCTGCCGGATACGATCCCGGAGGCGCAGGGCGCGAGATCTATCAATGCCATGAATATCTATCCTCCGAACCAGCCCAAGCCGGGAATACTCAACCATTCCATGGTCGATGTGCCTCTTCTCCTGCTCTCCCAGGAGCAGGGAGTAGCCTGCCAGCATGATCCGATCTTTCTTCCAAACCCCCTCTGGAGGAGCATTTCCGGTGCGAATGATAGAGGGAACCCGTCCCGGCACAATGCGGTCAAGCCTTCCTGACAGCCCGAGTCTCTCCGAGTGGAGATCAACCTCGGCCTCAAAGGGATACAGAAGATCTATGCTCCCTTCCAGGCTGCGAGCTATTCCGCCTATCTCCTTTTCGAGATCCCTGCAGGCTGATTGGAGCTCTCCGGGATCTATCTCGTAGACGAGCGGCAGCTCAGACTCAAGCCTCTCAAGACCTTCCTTTAGCTGGTTATCAAGATCCTCTCTCGAAGAGATGGAGAGCATAAGGCTTCTCAGGAGCAGCGCCGCTGGGTCGATGCTTCTTGGCATGCTTTTCAGGCTCTCAAAGTAAACCAGACGCGGGCAGCGAAGGTAAAGCCCTATCTCCGAGATCCTGACATTAGTCGGCATAAAAGAGAATTGTCTCGCTTATGCTAAAAATTTTTCTAAGGGAGCAAGCTTCTTTTGGACCTTAGAAAGATACCTCGGGCCTATGCAGCATCACGCAGATCTTTTAAAATCATCTTACAGATCTCGCCAATCGGGATAAGTCTGCAGGAGAGCTAGAGTTAAGGAGAGCTGATCAATGACAAATTGGATGGGGCCAGGCAGGAGGACGCAGGAAATAGGATGACAGAGCGATTTGAGAGCGCATCATATTCGCCTCTCGCGCTTTGATCCCTAATCTTCAAAAGCCAGGCGTCTTCCCTTCCCATTCCGAAGGAGCTTGTGATCCCTGCCATCATATAGGAGCCGTCTGTGCTCTGGATAGCAAATGTGCCTATGTCATCACCCAGACCGCCTAGCTGCATCAACCACTGTTCTTCTCCGCTAAAGTCGACTTTGATGACCAGGGCATCTCTTCCTCGAACTCTGTCGTCAACTCTTCCGGCGATTATATAGCCGCCATCGCTTGTCGGTTGCAAAGAGGCTGCCGAGCTGCCGCGATATCTCCTCTCCCACAGCATCCTTCCGGCCCGATCGACTTTGATGAGCTGTATCCTTTCATCCATTTCACCTGATTCGGTTCTTCCGACGAGGGCATAGCCGTCTGCCAACTCTACGACCTGAAATCCAACATCATCGCCTCTACCGCCGAATGTCTCATTCCACAGCTCGCCGCCAATCGAATCAGTCTTGACAAGCCATATGTCATCCCCGCCCTGGCCGAATGATGCAGTCCTGCCTGCTGCGATGTAGCCTCCATCGCGGCTCTGAAGAACAGACATTCCAGCATCGTCCTCAATTCCGCCGAAAGATCTATCCCAGATCATGCTACCGTTTCCGTCAGTCTTGATCAGCCAGAGATCCTTTCTGCCGGATCCAAGAGACTGGGTGTAGCCGGCGACTATGTAGCCTCCGTCAGCAGTCTGCTGAACCGACCAGCCTCCGTCGCCTGATGATGAGACAAAACCGCCGAAGGTTCTATCCCAGGTCATGCTGCCGTTGGAGTCGGTCTTGACGAGCCAGAGCATCTCGTCACCCATGGAATATGAACTCGTACTGCCAACGATGATGAAGCCGCCTTCGGAGGTCTCTCTCACATAGTAGCCCACGTCATCTCCGGATCCACCATAGATCCGGCTCCAGGTGCTGTTTCCGGATCTATCGGTCTTGACCAGATAAAGGTCGCTTCCCTCTCCCCTCGAAGCGGTGTTTCCAGATAGAATAAAGCCGCCATCGCTGGTCTCCTGCAGGCACCAGGCCCCATCTCCATAGTTTTCGCCAAATGTCTTATTCCAGATCTCCTCCGGATAGGACGAAGCCTGAAATGGGATAGCTACGCCTGTTAAAGAGACCATGAAGAGAATAACACCAACAAAGAGAATTGAAAGATGGTCGAATGAAGTCATCTAAAACCCCTGATCCTGGAATTTGATGCTATTGTCCAGCTCAAATGTACCGCTCAGGAGCATGTTTGAATCTATTCCGCCCTTGCCGATCTCATGCCTGGATGCGCTTGTCGCATAAAAGCCCTTGAAGCGGCTCGCCGAGCCGAAGGATGCATCGATATCGCTACCACCGGCATCGCTACCATCGGCATCAGTCTTGCCTCCTGCCACTGTAGAGTTGTCCGAAAGGCTGGCGTTCTGGCTGACGCTGCTGTTGACAGAGCCATTCAGAAGTGTGGAATTACTGAGAGGCAGAGCTGCATTCCCTTCCTCGACAGAATCTGCCCCCTCATCGTTAATGCTCCCCGGCAATGCGGGAAGGGCGGCCAGGGCCTCTGCAATCTTATCCTCCATCCTCCTAGCATCAGAGCCAGAGCCCGGCGAAATGAGAGTCGGGCCGTCCGGGCTGAAGACGCTTGCACAGTCAGATCCCCCAAAAGCCACAGCACTCTGATTGATCGCTGAGAGGAGCATAATAAACATAGTTGCCGTCAAGAGCAGAATTGCCATAGCCAACCTCATCTGAAGTCCCCACCTTCCTTGCCTGCATTAAGCTCTTATTCTCCCTTATAATTTTAACTTTGCTATCGGGTTATCTTCTCCACATGGCGAGGATTTATCTTCTCTCAGAGTCATCGGGCTAAAATGTGTACATGGACTACTTTCCTTACGAGTCCCTCCGGCCCGGCCAGGACAGGATGCTGGACGCAGTCTATGAGACTGTGAGCAAGGGCGATCACGGCATCCTGATGATCGACGCGCCTACCGGCACGGGGAAGACGAGCTGCATTAGCGCGGCTCTTGCCGCAGCTTCAGGCAAGATCATTGTTGCAGTTCGAACAGTCTCTCAGATCGATATTTACATAGACGAGATAGCCAGGATCTGGTCGAAGACGCGGCACAGACCTGAAATAGCCTATATGGTTGGCAAACAAAAGATCTGCCCCCTGGGAGCCGAGTTTCGGGGCGAGAGCGTCTATGCCGGATGTGCAAGGCTTCGTGAGTGGAGCCGGAATTATGTCTCTTCAAGGATAAGCAAGGGAAGCTCCGGCATCTATGATCCGGCCAGAGACTCTATGCCAGAGGAGGAGCCTGGAAACAGGACATTCTGCCCCTATTACCTGAATAGCAGAGAGGGCTTCGAACTGAATGGAGCGGTTCACTTTCGAAGGTCTGGCCGTGCCCTGGATGTGGTGGAGGATTTGAAGAAGAGGCCGACCCCGCCGTCTGAGCTTTCAGAGTCCTGCCGGGAGATCTGTCCATATGAGATAATGAGCCTGTATGCCAAAGACAGCGATATCGTGATTATGAACTACTCGCACCTCTTTTCAAGGGACTCTCAGGATATCATCTTTCAGTGGCTTGAGATGGATCAGGAGAAGATCACGCTCATAATAGACGAGGCCCATAACCTGGGAGATGCCGTCAGGGCCATGAACTCCCGTCTTCTCACAATGCGGATGATAGACCTGGCTGAGACCGAGGTCGAGAAGTTCGAAGGAACTCTGGGCCAGGCCAGGCTCGATGAGACGCGAGAGAAGGCCTCGTGGAGGCGGGAGGGTATAAGGGTCATACGCCTCCTCCTTCCGAGATTGAGGAGGTTTCTCTCAAGCAAACAGGAGAGGATGGCAGAAGGCGAGGCACTCTTTGATGCCGATCTCTTCAGGTCATTCCTCTATGACGGCCTTGATGACATTGATGAGGCGCTATCCAATTTCTCGGATGTCGCTGTTGCAGTGGCGGATCTGAACCTGTCTGAGGGAGACAGGGAGAATCTTCAGGGCGATATTCAGCCGAGTCTGGCTCAGGTCTTGCTCTTCCTGAGTGACATGGAGACTGCTGAGAGGGACGAATCATACCAGAGGAAGATCTCAGTCTCAGGCTCAGGAGGCAAGAGATTTGCACGGCTTGAGGTCAACAACATAGATCCTGCGGGCAGCATCCGACGGATTACAGACAACGTAAATGCCACGATCATGCTCTCCGGCACGTTCGCGCCCCTTGAGGCATATGAGCTGTTCTGCCTGGGAGAGGAGAATAGAGCTGAGAAGCTGAGCCTGCCTAATCCATTTCCAAAGGAGAACCGGCTGATCCTGGCCGCGAAGAAGGCTACTTCGCAGCTTGAGATCAGAGAGGACCCGGATATTAGAGAGGAGATAACTGGCCATATCAGATCCATAATAGAATGCGTTCCGGGAAATGTGGCAATCTTCTTCACATCTTACCCAATGATGAATGCCTACAGAGATGTATGCATGAGCTCCTGCCGCGTGGCTGGAAAGAAGCTCTGCGTTGAGCCGCGCGGCTCAGATGATGTTCCAGAGGTCTTATCTGAGTTCTTCAGCCTGGCCGGGCGCGGTGGTGGCGTTCTGACTGGTGTTTGCGGAGGAAAGCTGGCAGAGGGGATAGACTACAAGGGAGAGGCATTGAAGGCGGTTGCAGTCGTCGGCCTGCCTCTTGCCGCCTACAATGAGATTCAGAAGGAGATAAACGGCTATTACACCCGAAAGTATGGGCAGGCAAATGGGATGCTGATCGCCTATAC
>JBFYLF010000093.1:0-10181 GCA_041305505.1 Methanothrix sp.
CCTATATTTAATAGAGAGCTTAACATATTTTCTAAGAACATGGCGAAAGCCGAAGTCGATATGGCAGCCTCAGGTGCGAACCAAGCAGAAAAGATAGATGTCAAGGCCTTGAAGCCTGTGATCGAGAAAGAAGTGCGCAGAATTTTGGAGGAAATCGGATATCAGGCGAAAGGGATATGAAAGTCTTCCTTTTCTGCTCTTTCTCCTCATTTTCAGGTATCATTTCCAATTGCCATCGCCCAAAACCAATAAATATAAAGCACTACGTCCACATTTGCATTGATGTTTCCTAGCGCCTTGCTGCAAGAGAATGGGCAGTTTTGTCTTCTGTGTCCATTTATGGATCTGCGGCTGGGTGGATTGCATTCAGGTTCTTTTCAGAACCGCGTTTGGGGGTTTGAATTATGCTCATGAAGCTTCATTATTTATTATTGACATGTATGGCACTGGCCGTATTCGCAGCATCTTCACCAGCTCTGGCTCAGAATGGGGATAGCTATACACCGGCGTTTGAGGTAGGCTCCGGAGATGACGACTGGTGGACGGTGTATCCTGATCAGCATGAAAACGCTAGTATGCAAGTAGATCATCCCGACTGGGTCTTGGATGAGCTTGAGGAGAAGCCGCTGTTGATATTGATTCACAGCAACAACTGCCTGCCCTGCCTAATCCAGGTTCCCAGAATAGAATCCGCCGTGGACAGATTCGGCGAAAACCTATCCTATCACGATGTTGTAGCGGAGGGAGCAGGTTACCTTGAGGCCCTTGACATCCTGGATGTCTATGACCCGGATGGCGGCGCACAGTATGTCCCCACAACCATATTCATCACACTGGCAGAGGACACGGATGGATCGGTTGATGTAGCCTGGCACAGCCAGCCTGATGTCATGAGCCAGGAAGACATAGACTCATATGTGAAGGATTCGATATCCCTCCATCAGATGAACAAGGATTCCTGGGAACAGGGGTGAAAGCAATATCATCCAGCACGTCAGTCCACAGGAAGGATCTTGCAAGGCAAGTTATTCCAATACTCTTTTTCGCCATTCTTCTAATCTTCTTCTCCGGCCTGGCGCTCGCCGAAGAAGCGATCATGGCCCCGCAATTCACAGCACAGGGCGTTGATGGAAAGAACTTCTCACTCTCGGACTTTGCCGGAAGGCCACTGATTCTTCATATCACGAACATTGAAATTCCACTTTGCATTGAATGCGAGGAGTCGCTGAAGGGCCAGGTCGAGGAGCTGGCAAGGCTGAAAGCCTTGCACCCCGATGTCCAGATAGCCACATTGAACATGCGAAAGAATCCTTACTCACTTGACGGCAAAAGCCTGGCGCAGAGATGGTGGAAGGTCAATATATCCTGGCCCTGGGCTGAGGATATCGAGCCCTATACAGTTGCAAGCAAGTACCTCGATTACTGGAGTGTTCGAGGCGGCTCATCCAATCCGACTCTGCTGCTCATAGACAAAGACGGCAGGATCTCTGCAGTTTATCACGTCTACAGAGTAGGCGAGGGAGAGCTGGACGGGGTCCAGAGTGCCGAGAATCTTTATGAGAAGCTTGAGGCCGTCTCAGAGAAGGGCTGGCAGGGCCTGGAGGGAGAGATCTCCAGACAGAACGTCTCTGCATTAGGCATGTTCTTGCTGGGCATTCTGACTTCGCTTGCCCCCTGCTCCATTGCCCTCATGATAGCAGTATTCTCATATGTTATGACTATCAGGAGACGGGAGGAGTACCTCAAGAAAGGCGTCTCCTCATCCAAAGAGGGCTTCATGATCGGCATCGCCTTCACCTTTGGCATGGCAGCAGTCTTCTTTGTTCTGGGGCTCTTCATATCCGAGGTTGGCGTATTCATCCGCGACTCCAGGCTTTTCGACCTCCTGGCGGGAGTGATAATGATACTCCTGGGTATAAGCAACATCAAACCCCTCGATGAGATTCTGGAGCCCATCACTAGCAGGCTCCGGCCCAAAGGGGGAGAACACTGCGAAGTCAAGAAGAGCCTGCTTCAAAGGTCAGTTGAGACTTCCGTCTCCCTCTTCCAGCGTTCAGCTTTCATCGGTGCCTTCACATTGGGCATCTTCTTCGCCCTGGGATGGGCTCCATGTGCCCTCTCTATGGTTTTGCCTGTGCTGATCTGGCTGGCTTCCCAGGATGTCACGCCTCTGGCCGGGGGAGTGATGCTCTTCATCTTCGGAGTTGGCCACGGTGTGCCTATAATTCCCATAGCCACCTTCTCGCGGGCCGTTGGAGGCAGGATAGGAGAGAAGTACGTCTCTGTCGGAGCCTGGACCACCAAGTTCTTCGGCTTGCTGGTGATTGCAGTCGGAGCAGTTTATGCGGCGAGGTATTTCGGGCTGCTTCTCTGGTGAGAGATTCCGAAACCTCTTTATAATCTTTCATGCGATATACCTGCTATGAAAAATAATTTTTTGCCTATCCTCATCCTCATTCTCATGCTTTCAGCAGGCTCGGGCGATGCGTCCTCCTGGTTCAAGGTGATAAACGTCACGCCCATAGAGATGACTGCTAATAGCGAGGCCAACTTCACAGTCTCAGTCAAGGGACTGGGAAGCGAGAGGGCCTTTGTGGAGCTTGTCTTCAAGAACAGGACAGAGGGCTTCGACTTCGGCTGCTCGAAGATGATTAAAAACGTCTTTCCAGGTGGGGTGACTGATTATGAATGCACTCTCTATTCAGGAGATGTGGCAGCCGGAAACTACTCATTTATCGTAGATGTCTCTGCCAAAGGAGCGCCATCGGGAAAGAAGACTGCATTTATAAATGTGGTTGAGAGGGCAAGCCCTCCAGAAGCCGGGCCGGAAGATAATGCAGATGCCGCATCTGAGACAGCTCTTCCACAACCCATAGATCAAGATATGGCAAATCAGGTCCCTCCAGAGGAATTGGCAGAGGATCGAGCAGGAGAAGAAGCTGAAAAATCACCCATGCCAGGAGCTGCTGCTGTGATCTTCTGCCTCCTGGTCGCACTTGGCTGGATGAGGAGATTGAGATAGTGCTGCTCAAAGGATGATGATCTCGCCCAGCAGATCGTCAATTGGGAATGGATGAAAGGAGATCAATCGCCCGACTCATCCATCTCCCAGCCCAGAGTCTCCCTGATTATAAGATAGCTCATCTCCGGAGGAATGGCTCCGGCCTCGGTGCAGATCAGATCTATGTACTGATGGGGCGTGACATCGAATGCCGGGTTTCTCACCCTGACATGGCTATACCTGGAATGGTCAGGCAAAACCTCATCTGCGCTACGCTCCTCGATTGTGACAAGCTCGCCAAGGATCGTCTGAGGGCTGAACTTGTATGTCTCGGCAGCGACCATGAAGCTGGTCCTCGCCTCGTGAGCTGCCAGGGCGATCTGTGCCGTGCCTATCTTGTTCACCAGAGATCCGTTCGCTGTAATAACATCGGCTCCGACGACCACAAGATCTACCTCATTCATGAAGCTTCTCGCAGCAGAGTCGACTATCAGCTCAGTCTCAATTCCCAGCCTGTCAAGCATTCCTATGGTTGTTATGCCCTGAAACCTCGGTCTGGACTCTGTGGCTATAACCCTGATCTTCTTGCCAGATCTGTGGGCCGTGCTGATGACGGAGATGGCAGCGAGGGAGTTGCAGTGGGTCAGAATCACATCCCCGTCTCTGATCCTGCGGCTTCCTATCAGTCCGATCTTTTCGAGGGCTCTCTCGGAGCTCTCAATGAAACGGTTGGCATTGAGTATGACTGCCTGCCTGGCAGAAGCGAGGTCATCCGCTCTGTACTTCATGACCATTCGTATGGCATTCGAGAGCGAGACGGCTGTAGGTCTGGTCTCAAGAAGTATTTTAGCTGCATTCTCCATCTGGCGGCGGAAATCCTCAAGGCTTTCGGCCTCAGCTCCTCCGGAGAAGTCGCGAAGTGACGCCGCTGCGGCGCTGGCAATTCTTCCTGCTCCTCTGATCTCCATGCTTCTGATCTTTTCAGATGTCTGTAATACCTGGTCTATGGGCTTCATCCAAAACCCCCATTTTATCCTGATCAAGATAAATTCGTTTCCAGCCCAAAGCTTTGATTACTCTCTCGGGGCTGCCCCAAGCAGCTCATTGGAGCTAGAGGGCCTGCTATACCAAAAAAGATAAAACCCCCGATGCTAAACGAGCAAGTCCGGAGGAATCTGATCGCCAAATGAGCCCATCTCAGGAGCAATCGACTCGCATTGCCACCTGGACTTCAAGCAGTTCAATAAGGATCGCGAAGCTGTAATGGAGAGCGCCCGAAGGTCCGGCATAGTTCATATGATAAACTCAGGTGTGGACATCTCAACCAATGCCAGATCTCTGGAGCTTTCAGAGAAATACGACTTCATATCTGCAACGCTGGGCCTCTCGCCCAATACTCTTGAAAGCATAAAGAAGCCGGAGCTCGATATGCTATTCGGGCAGATAGAGAAGAATGCCCATCTTGCCGTTGGCATAGGCGAGGCAGGCCTCGATTACTACCATTGCAAGGATGCCCCTGGAAGAGAACGCCAGGCCGAGGTCTTTCGCCGAGTAATTGATCTGGCAAAGTCCCTGGATAAGCCTCTCGTCATCCACTCCAGGGACGCGGAGCAGCCTGCTCTTGAGATGGTGAAGAATCTGGACAAGGTTGTCTTTCACTGCTACAGCGGCTCGATCTCCACAATGAAAGAGGCCATAGATCGAGGCTTCTACATTTCTCTGGCCACAAACGTCTGCCGCTCGGGCCACCACCAGATACTTGCCAGGAATGTGTCCCTGGACAGGTTGCTGGTGGAGACAGACAGCCCATTCCTCTCGCCAAGAGGAGGAAGAAATGAGCCATCTTTTGTCCTGGACTCCATCCGGCTCATCGCCAGGATCAGAGGATTGGAGGCGCAGGAGCTTGCCAGGATGGCAGCAGAGAATACCAAACGAATTTATAACATCCGCTGAGAATACAAAGCCTTAAAGAAAGGGATCTGCGCCTTTCGGATAATGCTAAGCTGCCGCCAAGATATACCTTGAGACTACAAAGCTTGATTGCCGGATATATCAGGCAAACGACAATCGGGTCTTTGCAGGATCGATCATCTCAAGATATAGCTAAGAGATCCAAAATTTAAAAGATCCAAAATCAATTGAGAAAGGGTCGACATGAACAGGATGCCAATACAGTTCGAGCACATAATGAGTTACCTCGGCTCAAGAAAGGAGAAAGGCAGAAAGAAGATAGGACTGCTCGTGGACGGACCGAATATGCTCCGAAAGGAGTTCCAGATGGATCTGGAGGAGATCCGGGATATGCTCAAGGATTACGGCGACATAAAGATGGGCAAGGTCTTCTTGAACCAGTATGCCTCTGAGAAGCTCGTAGAAGCGGTCGAGAACCAGGGATTTGAGGCCGTGATCTGCACGAGCGATGTGGACGTGAGGATGGCTGTTGAGGGTGTGGACATGATCTACAATCCGGTCATCGATACCCTGGCGCTTGTGACCCGGGACGCGGACCTGAAGCCCGTCCTCCTCAAGGCTATGGAGCACGGCAAGGAGACGATCATTTTCGGAGCTGAGCCCGGCTTCTCTGTGGCTTTGAGGAACTCGGCGGATTATGTCATAGTCCTTCGAGACGGCCAGTATGTGACTGAATGATTCTTTTAAGAGATTTTTGTTTGTTTCAGGGAGAATGAATTTGAAGAGAAATGAGTGGGGAGAGCCTGAGTACCAGAGCGACAGCATGAGAGATAGGATCGCTTCGATTCTGCCGGTATCCTATTCGGGGATCATACTGCTGCTTTGCATAGCCATCTTCTTCCTGGGATCAATCATCCCCGGCCTGGACTGGATCAATCATCCCAGGCCTGGACAGCTACCTGGCCCTTCGTACTGACCTATTGATGCAGAGGCCCTGGACCCTGCTGACCCACATGTTCGTTCATGCCAACTTCGATCACCTCTTCTGGAACATGGTTGTCCTCTTCTTCTTCGGCATGGAGCTTGAGCGAAGGGTGGGAGAGAAGAAGTTCCTGCAGATCTACATATTATCCGGGATCGTTGCAGCTTCGGCACAGATGATGATAGCTGGAGGGACAATGGTTGGAGCTAGCGGGGCTCTCTACGGCGTGATGGGCTGCCTTGCAATAATCGCCCCTGAGATCTCGGTCCTCCTCTTCTTTGTGATCCCGGTATCTATCCGAAGTGCAGTGGTTCTATACGCGCTTATCGACTTTCTGAGCCTCGGCTCAGCCGACAACATCGCCCATATGGCTCACATAGCAGGACTGCTGGTCGGGCTGGCCTATGGCCAAATCCTCTCCAGGAGGCCCGGCTATTATTATGGGAGATGAACAATGGTTTCAGAAGTCTCTTTGCACCTGCTCCTCTAACTGCGGTTGCAGGCAAATCCTTGCATCGTAATCCATGAGCATAAGAGCGAACCAGACCAGAGATGCGCTATAGATATCATCCGAGTATACAACAACAGTCCTGCTCTCATTTAGCCTGGCGAATGTATCATTCAGATTAGGCTTCAGCCGCCCCTCATCAAGGACATCATCAGGGCTGATAAATGTGGCATTTCCTATCCTTGTGCGGCCATAGTCCAGAATGGATCTGGCATCAACCAACTGGACACTTTCGGATCGGACGAGATCCTGGTCTGCTTCAAATTTCCTGGACGGTCCTGGGACGTATTCAACAGGAGGAAAAGAATTCGATGCTGTCTCAAGAGGAAGGCTCGCTCCAATCCAGTTATCAAGGCCTCCGTCCAGTGCCCTGACGCTCTCCTGGCCCAGGCTATGCAGAGCCCAGAGAACTGCTGTCGCTTCACCTGATGAAAATGTGTCGCTGTAGACCATCACCGCATCATCGCTTGAGATGCCAGATCGGCCAAGCATGGCTGCAAGATCGCTGGCGTTTTGCATAGTTGAATTATCTTGAAAGAAGCTACTGGCAGGCATGTTTATGGCACCTCGCAGGTGAGCGCGGCCTGAAGACCCATCGTTTGAGACATCAAGCACCACCTCGTCTTCGGACAGGGCATCAAGGGGCTTGAGCATCTCCGGCGATACAAAGAGCTCATCCCTCGATCCCGGAGTCACATAAACTCCTTCCGGGGCCGAAATCATTCCATTGCCCGTTCTGTTTGCGGGCAGACCCACATCGATCCCTGCCTTAAAGCTCCCTGAATTGGCGAGGTCCGAGCGGGCGGTATCGCTGGCCGCGACTCCCACAAGGGGAACATCGGTGCTTAAGAAGGACTGGGCAGTCGCAGTCCATGACTCTCCTCCGCCGCACCCTCCCACAGTGCAGCCGCCAGCAGCCTCTGCCGACAGAATTGCTGCTGATGATATCAGAGAGACAAGGAAGCAGAATAATGCGATCCTCATTTCAGATCATCTCGTTAAAATGCGTCCATCATATCTCCTCTCTCTGCTGTTCGATTGAGATCTTTGGCCTCTCCACGCCCGAGGGGCTGTCCGTCTCGCAGAGCAACGATTCCACGGGAAAACTCGACTCTGCGGGAACGGCTATCTCTCCGAAGCCCACATTCCTGATGATCTGTAGATACTCGTCCTTCATTATAGCACCTGCCAGGCAGCCTATGTAAGCTCTGGTGGAGTTCTTGACGAAATCCGGCAGCTCTCTTGTCAGGACGATGTCTGAAATTGCTAGCCTTCCTCCGGGCTTTAGCACCCTAAAGGCCTCTTTGAAGACCAGCCTCTTGTTGGGCACCAGGTTTATGACGCAGTTTGAGATGACAACATCCACATAGTTGTCTGCGACCGGCATGTTCTCCAGGTCGCCCTGGCGAAAATCGATATTCTTGTATCCTCCTTTGCGGGCGTTGGACCTGGCTTTGTCGACCATCTCGGATGTAATATCAACGCCTATGACCATTCCGGAGGGGCCGACCCTGGAAGAGGCCAGAAAGCAATCAAATCCTGCTCCGGAGCCCATATCAAGGACCGTCTCGCCCTGCTCTATCGAGGCCAGGGCTACGGGATTGCCGCATCCCAGCCCAAGGTTGGACTCGGGCGGCGCTGCAGATATCTCCTCATCAGAATAGCCTATCCTTTTGCATATCTCCAGAGGAATGTCTGCACATTCGCAGCAGCTTTTAGAAGAATAATTAGATGTAGCCTGCTTTGCTATCCGGGCATAGCCTTCCTTTACAGCCCTCTTGATCTCCGTTTCTTTCATTGTCATTAAAAAACCCCCAGTGATACTGATTCATATCAGATTAAGATTAAGACCAGTCTATGGAAATTGTATCTTGATAGCTTGATCTTAGCCTTTTATAAGGGTTTCTTATCGCATCAGTCTCTATCTTGCCAGTTTCGCATAGCTACAAGAAGCTTGGTAGTCATATTATCATGCATCGCATCTTCGTCCAGATTATGTTAGCATTTGTGAGATGATGGGATTTGAGCGAGATAGGCAAGAGAGTTCGAATTGAAAGGATCATGGATAGAGATAGCGGAAACACAGTGATAATTCCCCTGGACCACGGCATATCCGTAGGTCCCATCAAAGGGCTTGTTGACCTGCCTGAGATGGTCAACAAAGTGGCCAAGGGTGGAGCCAATGCTGTATTGCAGCAGAAGGGGATGGTCCGGCACGGCCATCGAGGCTACGGCAGAGATGTGGGGCTGATTGTTCACATGAGCGCATCGACGTCTCTAGGCCCGGACCCAAATAACAAGGTGCAGGTCTGCCTTGTTGAAGAGTGCCTGAAGATGGGGGCTGATGCTGTGTCTGTGCATATCAACATCGGCTCGGAGACGGAATCGGATCAGCTCAGCATACTGGGATGTGTGAGCGAGAGATGCGACTTCTGGGGAATGCCTCTGATAGCCATGATGTACCCTAGAGGCAAGGGAATCGCAAATCCAAATGATGTGGAGGTCGTGGCTCATGCTGCCAGGGCAGGAGCCGAGCTTGGGGCTGACATAATCAAGACCAACTACACGGGAGATATCGATTCATTCAGACGGGTGGTTGATGGCTGTCCCGTGCCAGTCGTCATAGCCGGAGGGCCCAAGACCGAGACGGACATGGAGTTTCTGCAGATGATCGAGGGCGCCATGCTGGCCGGAGCGCGGGGGGTGGCCATTGGAAGGAACGTCTTCCAGCATCAAGATCCTGTGAAGATGACAATGGCCATTGCAGCCATAGTCAACAAGGGAAAGACGGCCAATGAGGCCATAAAGATACTGAGCTAGATATTGCAGCAGCAGCTTTCTCTCGGGGCGAGCAAAGCCAATCGGCTCGTCCCGATTTCTGCCTCCAAAGTAGCTTTGTGCAGCTTTTCCTCTCAATCGTTTCCTTGCCACCTTAGCAGCTAAACTGCGAAAGCTTCGGAGAGCCATTTCAATCCTTGAAGCCAGCTTTGAGATGAGTTCCATCGCAAAATGGCTTCTTGCCAGATCTGCCGCAGCGGCAGAGGGCATAAGGCCCCAGGCCGGCCAGCTCCAGGCCGTCGCTCGCATTCAATGAGCAGCTTCCTTCCACCATCAGTGGACCATCTCTTATGACCCTGATCCTGGCAGTGGGCTCTTCGAGCTTCTCATCAGCCTTCTCCCTGAGCCTCTCGTAGCTCAGAGCGCCGGAAGGACAGCGGTCTATAACCCTCATTATCTCTTCAGAGCCTGCCCTCCTCAGATCAATCCAGGGAGTCTTCTCCTTGCAGAAGACTTCGGGCAGGCCTCTGATGCACTCTGCCGCATGAATGCACCTTTCAGGCTTCCAGAAGACCCTGATCTCCTCGTTAGAATACTCTTTCATTGACATTAAATATTGGCGCGCTCATGCTACTAAGTTTTTCCGACCCGCCGGGCAATGCTGGCGAAAAGCCTATGCATATTCATCAAATCTTTTTCTGTACGTCTCATGAAGCTTCTCAGCCTTCTTCATATCCACGAGATCGGCTAAAATCTCCTGAAGGCTCTCGCAGTCCACAGAAAGGCAGTACCTATCCATCAGCCCTGATCTGATCTGCTCAATAGTGGCAGGCTCTGAGGAGAGCGTCTTCTCTGTGAAGCCCAACAGATCCTCGTGAGCTGCCCAGGGATAGATTATCCATCTCCATTCTGATATCAGATCTGCAAAGAAATCCGGCATAATCGTGGAGGTTGTCTTATGCTGCATGACAGCGGTCCTGATCTCGCAGGCTCCCAGCGAT
>JBFYLF010000094.1:0-6159 GCA_041305505.1 Methanothrix sp.
GCCAATAGATTGGGGTCATCATACATACAACAGACAATGTCTCTCAAAGTAGATAAATTCTTCACGTATGAAGATTATATTAGTGGCTTATAAACACGCTTATTTGCTGCAACTCAAACTGCATCCGGGGACCTGCAACGACAAACGTCGAGAAAACTCCTTATATGAGTTCGCTAAAAGCCACTAAAAAGGGATAGTCAAGAGAAGAGAGATCTTTGGATCCAATCGCAGAGTGATAAGATGCAGAAGGCAACCATAATTATGATCATGGCAGCAGCACTTCTTTGTGCAGTAGCTGCAGTGGGGGCGGAGTATGGAAAAGATCGCCCCATAGTCGTCCAGGTGGGTTCAGAGCAGATTCAGCCATCAATAGACGGGCATATTGTGGCCTGGTCCGATAACCGTAGCGGGAACTTCGATATATTCATGTATGATCTCGAAACCGGTCTTGAGAGATGGATTTGTATCAATCCCTTCTTCCAGATCAATCCGGCTGTATCTGGTGAACGAATCGTCTGGCAGGACATGCGATCCGGCAACGGGGATATTTACACCTACGACGTCGTCAACAGGACTGAATCAGCAGTGACGGCTGCAGAGGGCAATCAGACCCAGCCGGATATAAGCGGGAATATGGTTGTATGGGCAGACGACCGCGATAACAGTCAGAGCATTCGTCTCTACGATTTGTCCAGCAAAGAGGAGAGGATAATCTCCAGCGGAGATGCCGAGAAGATCGAGGCCGAGATCTATCAGGACAAGATCACATGGATGGACAAGCGATCGGGCGATTTCGATATTTACATGTATGATATGGCGACTGGAAGCGAGTTCGCCGTCTCTACGGGGCCCAATGACCAATCCTTCCCTTCTGTCTACGGAGAGATTCTGGCCTGGGCGGACAACCGTACCGGTGAGCCTGACATCGCCTTTATGAATATCGCCACAAAGAAGACGACACCTCTCAACAGACCGGGCATCCAGACGGATCCCAGGGTATACAGCCATTTTATCGTCTACCTGAACAACGGAACGGATATCAATCTTTATGATGTCGACTCAGGCGAGGAGACTTTTCTGGTTCCGGGGAGCATCAAGACGGAGCCGGATATAGGTGAGCGTGGAGTGGTCTGGACTGATTTTCGCAAAGACATTAGGGACTCGGATATTCAAATGTTCGACTTCGAGATCCTTGCCGACATACTCATAGGCGGCGGGCTGTACAATCAGACAAATCCTTCCATCTCAGAGAACAGCATTGTCTGGACCGACAACAGAGAAGGTAACTATAATGTCTATCTCTACGACATTCTGGTGGGCAATGAGCAGGCCATCACCAACGATCAGATAGATCACAGCAGCCCCGATGTCAGCGGCAGCAATGTCATTTATACCGACAGGAGAGACGGCCACCTCCAGGTATACCTCTATGATCTCCAGACCGAGACGGAGAAGCAGATCACAAGGAGCGCATTCGACCACAGATATTCCATGATCGATGGCAACTATGTGGTCTGGCTGTCAAATGACACAGGTGAAGATCAGATATACCTCTATGACATCTCCGAGGATACTGAAAAGAGATTGACCGACAGCCAGGGCGGCAAGCTCTCGCCAATCATAAACGGTGAGCGGCTGGTCTGGGCTGACAAACGAACAGAAAAATGGGATATTTACCTCTACAATCTGACCAGCAACCTGGAGACTGCCATCTGCACCAATCCCGCAAATCAGGTCCAGCCCTGGATCTATGGGGATACCATAGTCTGGGCAGACGGCAGAAATGTGCCTGACAGCAGCGTTCGCAACTGGGATATCTACACGTACAATCTGACCACGGGGATTGAGCAAGCAATAGTCACCAATTCCGCCAACCAGGGCAAACCATGCGTCTATGGCAGATATGTGGCCTGGCTTGACGAGCGGGGAGGAGACCCGGACATATATCTATATGACCTAATAAAACGCGTCGAGGTTCCTCTTTCAGTTCTGCCAATGGTCCAGGATCCAAATGATGGTAAAGGAGATCCGGAGCTGGTTAAGCCCTACAGTTCATCCAAGATCATAAGCGAAGACAAGATCGTCTGGATGGACAACAGCAAAGGCTTTACTCAGATAAGGATGAGGTACATAAAGGCCGATCCGATGCTCTTGATAGCCACGGACTTTCCGAGCACAAACGGAAGTCTGATGGTATGGAGCGACAACCGCAGAGGAAGCTGGAACATCTTTGGCTTTGACTTCTTCACCAGGTCTGAGAGGCCCATATCATGGAGCGAGCAAGATCAGCTTTATCCGCAGACAAGCCTGGATAATGTGGTCTGGGCTGACTATAGAAATGGAGATTCAGATATTTATATAAAGAATCTCTCAACAGGCATTGAGTCTCCATTTGCGACTGGACCCGGAGATCAGACATGGCCCTCAATATCAGTCGATAAGGTCGTATGGATGGACAACTCCCGCGGAGACTGGGATGTTTACATCCAGAATACGACAGGCGGCGAAAGCACTGCCATATACAAGGGACGGGGCGAGCAGATGTATCCCATCATCAACGGCAATCTCGTGGTCTGGCAGGATAACCGGGACGGGGACTTCGATGTTTACGTCAAAGATCTTCTTACAGGAAATGAGAGCTGTTTGACCGGCGAAGGAGATCAACTCTATCCGGACGTCTCAGGAAATACCATAGCCTGGGAGGACGCAGAGAAGAAGGACATAGCCTATTACTTCTGGGACAAGATGTGGGGCAAAACCTATCCAAGGCCCGGCGAGCAGACAAGCCCGGTCGTATCCGGAAATTCAATAGCTTATGTCGACGGGGCGCAGCCCCAGACGTCCATAAGAATGCTAGACCTGACAAACTGGAATGATGATCTGGTTCAGGCGGGTCCCGGACAGGTCAAGCCCAGTATAGATGAGAAGCTTATATGGCTCAATTCCCAAAGCGGCAGGCCAAGGTCAGTTCCAGTCACGCCTGGCCAGAGGAGCATAATATGCAAAGCGCCGGGTGAGCAGAGCCGTCCTGTGGTTGGAGGAAACGAAGAGATCGGATATTATGTTGCATGGATGGACAATCGCACTGGAAATCCTGATGTCTATGTCTACAGCCTCTCACAGGAGCTGGAGCTTCCTATAGCAGCAGGCCCCTATGAGGATATGTTTCCAGATATCCACGGAAGCATTCTGGCATGGATCTCCCGAAATCCGATGAACCAGTATCGGATCGAAGACTACTGGTCTGTCAGGACATTTGATATCGCAATTGAAAACTCCACAGAACTCATCTATGGCCTGGAGGGGGCTGCACCGGTATCTCTTAGCGAGAATTACCTTTCATATCTAAGAAAGAGCTACTTCGGATGGATGATCTATGTTAGGCCGCTGTACGAGAAAGAGGTGACACCTGACTTCCCGCCTAACGGCATAAATCAGAGATCTGGGGGAGAGATAACCGTCTACCAGGACAACAAGAAAGGAAGCTGGGACATCTGGATGTGGAGGACTGGAGGCGAGCCTGTTGCGCTTGTCAGCGATGCAAGTGACCAGATCAATGCAGCGACTGATGGAAAGATGGTCGTCTGGCAGGATAACCGCAACGGCAACTGGGATATCTATGCCTACGACCTGAACACCAGCAGCGAGGTGCAGATAACAAGAGACCTCGCAGATCAGACGACCCCTGATATTGAAGACGGCGTCATCGTCTGGCAGGACGAGAGAAACGGCAACTGGGACATCTACCTCAGCGACCTGAATGTTCAAGCAGGCCGAAGCGAGCCTGAAGTGAGGGAGATCTGCACAGATGCAGGGAACCAGACAAGCCCGCGCATCAAGACGGACAGAATCGTCTGGGAAGATGATCGGAGCGGAGACAAAGACATATACATCTACGAGAACTACATGCCCGAATAGGCAAATGTTGGGCAGGCGGCTCTCTCCGCCTGACCGTCAACTTTTTTCATAATCATCCACAGCAGAGATCGCAGTCTGCCGGGGCAAAGTTTATTTATTCTCCCTGCATTAGGCTCGCACTTAAGATCATTTGGGGCAATTCATGGAGCTTGAAAATCTTCGATTTGGTACGGAACTGCTCAAACGCGGTTTCGCAAAGATGCAGAAAGGGGGCGTGATCATGGATGTCACCACCCCTGAGCAGGCGACTATAGCAGAAGAGGCCGGAGCTGTGGCCGTAATGGCCCTTCATGCAGTTCCTGCTGACATCAGAAAGATGGGGGGCGTGGCCAGGATGGCAGATCCGGCGGTGATCGAATCTATCATCGAGGCCGTCACAATTCCCGTTATGGCCAAGGCAAGGATTGGCCATTTCGTCGAGGCGCAGATTCTGGAGGCGCTGGGTGTGGATATGGTGGATGAGTCTGAGGTGCTTACTCCCGCAGACGAGTTTCATATCGAAAAGACGAAATTCACCATCCCCTTCGTATGCGGGGCTCGAAATCTGGGAGAGGCCTGCAGGCGGATCAAGGAGGGCGCAGCCATGATCAGAACAAAGGGCGAGGCCGGAACTGGAGATGTGAGCCAGGCCGTCTTGCACATGAGGATGATCCATGGGCAGATCAGGAGCCTGAAGGGCATGGACGACCTGCAGCTCATGAAGGTGGCCAGGGAGATTGAGGCCGATGTGGAGCTGGTCAGGGAGTGCGCAAGAATGGAGCGCCTGCCAGTAGTCAACTTCGCTGCAGGAGGAGTTGCGACTCCTGCTGATGCAGCTCTCATGATGCAGCTTGGGGCAGATGGTGTATTCGTCGGATCGGGCATATTCAAGTCTGAAAATCCGGCTGCAATGGCGAAGGCCATCGTGGAGGCCGTTCACCATTACGATGATCCGGCTCTCCTTGCCAGAGTCTCAAAGGGCCTAGGCGCTGCCATGAAAGGCCTGGAGGCATCCAGCATTCCTGAATCGGAAGCTCTGCAGACGAGAGGCTGGTAAGGATCGCTCCTGAGGCTGGCCCAGGTGAAGCGGATTGGAGTTTTGGCCCTTCAGGGGGATGTATCCGAGCACATCGGAGCTCTTAAGAGGGCGGCAGAAGGAAATGCAATCGTTGTAGAGATCAGGCGGCCCGGTCAAATTGAGGAGTGCGATGCCCTTGCACTGCCAGGCGGGGAGAGCACGACGATCCGCCGTCAGCTTGACAGCAGCGGCCTCACTGAGGAGCTGAAAGCTGCTGTGCTCTCAGGAAAGCCGACTCTTGCCACCTGCGCCGGGCTGGTCCTGGTCTCCGGTGAGATAGATGGCGAGAGTCCCTTAAATCCCCTTGGTCTCATGGATATCAAAGTGAGCCGGAACGCCTTCGGCCCTCAGAGGGAATCCTTTGAGGCTGATCTGGATATTAAAGGCCTTGAGAGGCCCTACAGGGCGGTGTTCATCCGTGCGCCGGCAATATCTGGCGTTGGGGAAGGAGTCGAAATACTGGCCCGCGTTGTCGATAAGATCGTGGCGGCCCGCCAGAAGAGTCTGCTGGCCCTGGCGTTTCACCCTGAACTGACAGAGGACCTGCGGATTCATCAGATGTTCTTGAAGATGCTGGAGGCATGATTGATGTTCTCGGAAAAAGATCTGGTTGAGAGAAGCATCGAGGATATGGAAGCTGAGGTGAAAGAGCTGCTGGCTGATGCCGAGCGGCTGAGAGAGGAGCACGAGCGTGCGCTGCAAAAGGAGATGACCCTGCGGACCCGATCAGTAGAATCAAGGCCCAATGATGGCGCAAAGGCAGAGCAGCTCTGGCAGGAGGCAGAGGAGCTTCGCGAATCAGCCCAGGAGATGCTCAGGCTATCGATGGAGAAGAGGCTTCGAGCTGGAGAGATATACATGATCAGATCGAGTCCATGGACCGATCGGATGAGATCTGGCGCGAGGCTGCCAAAGCTGCGAGAAGATGATTTTTAATATATTAATTTAAAGAATTTTTTGCAGGCATTATTTACTCCAAGCAGGAACTATAGATATCTATAACGATTATATATGTGTTTTGCCGCGCTATGAGCTGCAAAATGAGGGCTTTCCCGGCTGTGCTCTGGGGATTCAGGTGCCATGATCTTGCATCCCTCGATGGATGCCCTTGGCTGAATGGCCTCTAGATTCCGACGTCTTGTGACGGCAATCGGGAATTGCAGAAGATGGGCTATGAAATAAGG